>CAZOXN010000017.1:0-15109 GCA_964583655.1 uncultured Desulfarculaceae bacterium
GGCTGGAGCCCGTATCCTGGCCTTCGACGATGTGAGGAGCATAGTCGAGAGTGCGAGGAACCTCGCGGTTACCAAGTGCTCCTGCCGAGCCATCGACGGAAAGTGCGGGAAGCCTTTGGAGGTATGCATACAGGTCAACAGGGCCGCTGACTACGCCATAGAGCGAGGCACAGGAAGGGAACTGGGCAAGGATGAGGCCCTGGAGATGCTGAGGATGTGCGAGGAGGAGGGGCTGATCCACGTGGCCGATAACCGCCAAGAGGTGGACCATGTGATCTGCAATTGCTGCGATGACTGTTGCATGAGCTGGCCAGCCGTGAGGGCCGGCGCCGGCCGGTTCGTGATGCCCAGCCGTTTCCAGGCGACCGTGGACTCCGAGCTCTGCTCTGCCTGCGAGTCCTGCCTCGGCAGGTGTTACTTCGGTGCGATCAGCATGGACGGGGAGGAAGAGACGGCCTTGGTGGACCCTGAAAGGTGCATGGGGTGCGGGCTGTGCGCTGTGATCTGCCCCACCGAGGCCATAACCCTCAAGGAGGCGAGGCCCCCGGAGTTCGTCCCCAAGTGAGGCCATCCCTCCTGGTCCGAGCGGCCCGTCGGCCCTGGGGAGAAAGTCACCAAGGGCATGGATTCTGAGCCGAGTTCAAGGTTAAGGTGGCCTCTTGATTCCCAGCTTCTTCATGCGGAAGGCCAGGGTCGAAGGGTGGATGTCGAGGAGTTCGGCGGCCCCCCCGCGTCCCCTGACCTTCCATCGGGTCCGCTCCAATGCCGAGAGGATGCACCTCCTCTCGTTCTCCCTGAGGGTGAGCCGATGCGGCACCTCATGAGGCCCCGATAAGGAGAACAGGTCGAGCTCAGGGACGCGAAACTCCGGCCCCCTGCTCAGGATCGTGCCCCTTTCCATGACGTTCTCGAGCTCTCGAACGTTCCCGGGCCAGTCATACCTCATCAGCCTGTCCATTTCAGAATCCGGGATCATCTCGATCTTCTTGCCCATCTTCTGAGAGTATATCTTGAGGAAATAGTGGGCGATCACAGGGATGTCTTCCCTTCGTTCCCTGAGCGGAGGCACATAGATGGGGAACACGTTGAGTCTGTAATACAGGTCGGCCCTGAATCTCTGGGCCTTGACCTCCTGTTCCAGGTTGCGGTTTGTGGCCACCACCAGGCGGAAGTCCGAGCGCAATGTCTCGGTCCCGCCCACGCGCTCGAACTCCTTGCTCTGCAGGACCCTGAGAAGGCGCACCTGGACGTCCGGGGGGAGATCCCCGATCTCGTCCAGAAACAAGGTGCCACCATCGGCCAGTTCGAACCTCCCGATCCTGCGATGGGTCGCCCCGGTGAAGGCGCCCTTCTCGTGGCCGAAGAGCTCGCTGGGGATGAGGGTCTCTGGCAGCGCGCTGCAGTGCACGCGGATGAAGGGCCTTTCCCGGCGCGGGCTCTGCCGATGGATGGCCCTGGCCACCAGTTCCTTTCCCACACCTGTCTCACCGAGGATGAGGACCGTGGTGTCCGTGCCGGCCACCTGCTCCACTTGCCCCAGGACCCTCATGATGGCCATGCTCTTGCCGACGATGTCCTCGAAATGGAGGCTCTGGAGGTGCTGCTCCTCGTAGTAGAGCTTTTCCTCCCTGAGCTTGGTGTTCAACCTGCGGATCTCATCGTAGGCCTTGGCGTTGTCCAAGGCGAAGGCCGCCAGGGCAGCGAAGTAGCCCAGGAGCCTCAGGTCCGATTCCTTGAAGGCGCTCCTGAGGAGTCGGTTGTCGTGGTAAAGGACCCCAACGACCTTGTCTCTCAGTATCATGGGGACACAGATCCTGGAGCGGACGAGCTCATCGCCCGTGGTGGCACTGCCCTGTGGTGCATCCATCTCTGATATGAGCTCCCTGCCTGATCTTGCGACCTCCTCGATCATGCTCATGGAGGAGCTGAAGCTCGCGTGGGAGACCTGCTCCGGAGTGAGGTTCTTCGACGCCCTCAAGACCAGCCTCTGGGAGCGTGTGCCCTCCTCCAGCATGAAGATGGCGCCCCTTTCGGCCCCCGTGATCCGGTTGACAGCGGACAGAATGTGTTGGACCAGGTCCTTGTTTTCCCTTATGGTCACCACCTCCTGGCCCAACTTGAAGATCTCGTTGAGGAGCTTTTCACCCACAGGGGGACCTTCGATGAGGAAACGCAGGTCATCCGGCACCAGCGCCTCGTTGAAGGGGGAGATGAGATCATGGGCCCTCCGAGCCAACTCCCCGGCATCCTCCTCCCTCCCAGCGGCGAGGTATTCCCTGGCCAGTTCGAAAAGCGACTTGGCCAACTCGAACTGGTGGCCGGACTGTTCCAGCCAATTGAGGGACCTCTTGAGTATCCTCACCAGTTTCTCGTGTGGTTCCTTCTTCCGCCTCAGGAGCATGGCCAGGTATCGGTATGCCACACCCTTCAGAAAGACATTCTGACTCCTGGCCATGCGATGGATCTCCCCCTCTAGGGAGAGGCCCTCTACAGGCGGGAATCTCCCTTGCTCGGTCGCCCAGCAGAGGTCAAGCAGGTACGGGGTGGTCTGCGCCGTGACCTGGAGCTTCTCGCTGAGACGGAGCCACTCATGTATACGGGCGACGGCCTTCTTGTTGCTCCCTCTCAGATAATAGACGTAGGCGAGCCATTGATTCGCGAAGAGGAGGATCCAAGGATTCTGCTGGCCGTGGGCCTCCCGGATAGAACTCTCCAGATACCGGAGCGCCTCTTTGGTCTGGCCGATATCCAGCATGAGGCACCCCATCACCGCGGTGGCATGAGCGGCTAGATTTCGATTTCCCCTCTCCCAGCAATGGGTGCGAATGGAGTCCACCATGCCCAGCCCCTGAGTGAACTGACCCACGTGGGCGTAGCAGTCCCCAACGGTCATGGCCGCCAAGAGAGGAAACCTCCCCTGAGGGTACCTGTCCACCTCCGGGACAGATTTCTCGTAACTCTGCACTGCCTCCCTGAACCGTCCTTGCCACCACAAGAAGAAGGTGCTGAAGGTGGTGGCAGACCTCCACAGCTTGGCATCGTCCAGCTCCTTGGCCATGGCCCAGCCTCTCTGAAAGTGCCTCAAGGCCGTGCCATATCTGGAACGAAGCCATTCGTTCTTTGCCAGGTGCATCTCCAGGAGGGCCATGTTGGCCTCGTGATTCCGCCTCTTCGCCCTCTCCATGGCCTCGTTCAAGATTGCCAGGACCCTGGAGGTGTCATGCCTGGCAGTGGAGATCTTGGAGTACTTCACAGCGGCCCCGGTGAATACCGAATCGGCCTCTTCCCCCTTGGATCCTGAAAGGTCCTCCAAGACCTTGGTGTAGCATCTCAGGGCCTTCTCCTCTTGAAATGCCTTGAGAAAGGCGTCCCCCGCCTTCACTAGCCAACGAGACCCCTCGGCGTCGTTGTGGATGCAAAGGAGATGGTGGGCCAGCAGCGTGGCCTTGGATTCATCGTCTTGAAGGTACCGCAGGAGTACCTCTGCTATCCTCTTGTGAATCAGGTCTCTCTCGCCTTGGAGCAGCCTGCTGGCATAGGAGTCCCGCACGCGAGCGTCTGCGAACCTGTAGACCCCTGCCTTCTTCTTCACTATCCATCCTTGGGTCAGACCTTCCTCCAACTGGGACAGGACCTGGGAGGCCCTCTCATCGGAAAGCTCCACAAGCCAGTCGATGGAGAAGTCTTCCTCGAAGAGGGAGGCGCAAACCAAAGGGTCTATGGGGTTCGGACGAGCCGTCTCGCCCATACGTCCATCTCTGAACATCGTGGCTCCTCGTTCCCTCCGCGGGACTCCGTAAACGGGGCACAGGTGTGCGCCCCTACCGAGCGAAGGTCCACTGCACACCCCGCTGGGTGGGGGCGGGGACATAGAGATGCCCGCGGGAAGGGAGAATATTCTGAATGCAGGGCGATGTCAATGGGGAGCGCAACATTTGGAGCAGCTGCACAACATTTGGTTCAACTCGCTCGACGCTGGAAGAGGGTAGGCGCCAAGGATTTGATATTACGGACTTTTTTCTCGGGTGACTCGGGCATCCTTCTTGCTTGAGGATGGAGAGAAGACCTTGAGGCTGCTTTCTAGGTTTCGGCTTCTTCCTGAGAATGGACCCTGGGACCGAGGTCTCGGTGCCTGACGAAGGGGGATGATGGCCCCCTGAACGGGCGGAGCCTTTTTTTCCGTGGACCCCACTATGACGATGGCATGGAGGAGGGTGTCTCCTTGTTGAGGCCGGTCCAACGCGCCCTGGAGGAGTGTTCGGGTGTGTCTCCCGAGGCCCCGGCGAGGGCCGGGCGACACGGATCGGTGATCGCTAGGGAGATGGTCGGAGGTCACGCTGAGACGATTCCAACTGGAGCGCTCTAAGAAGGAGGAGGGAGAACCATGGAGATAAGCTATCTATCTATGGAGGGAAAGGTGGCCCTTGTGACAGGGGCGAGTCGGGGGATCGGCGAGGCCATCGCCTTGACTCTTGCCGACGCTGGAGCCGACCTCGCCATAAGCAGCAGGAAGATGGAGAACCTGGAGCCCGTGGCCGCCAAGATCAGGGCCATGGGCAGGAAGGCCTTGGCCGTGGCCGCCCATAACCGCAAGATGGACGACCTGAGGGCCCTCGTGCAAAGGGTCATGGATGACTTCGGACGCATAGACGTCCTGGTGAACAATGCTGCCACCAACCCAGCGATGACACCCATCATCGACACGGAAGAGAGCGTATACGATCAGATCATGGAGACCAATCTCAAGGGATACTTCGTGATGTGCCAACTGGTGGGCAAGATCATGGTGCAGCAGAGGTCCGGGGTGATAATCAACATCTCATCCGCCGGTGGTGTGAGCCCCCAGGACTCCCAGGGGCTGGGTGCCTACTGCATAAGCAAGGCCGGGATAAACATGCTCACCAAGGCCTTGGCCCAGGAGGTGGGGCCATACGGTGTACGCGTCAACGCCATTGCGCCTCGTATAGTCAAGACGAGCTTCAGCAAGGCGCTCTGGAGCAACGAGGCCTTGATGAAGAGGGAATACGAGAAGGTCCCGCTCAAGGTGGTGGCAGAGCCTGTGGAGATAGCCAGGACGGCCCTTTATCTTGCCTCCAGCGCTGCCAACTACATGACCGGCCACGTGGTCCTCATAAACGGCGGGGCCTTCTTCGTATAGCTCGGACGGCCCGAATCACGATGTCGTCCATGGATATGCATCTTCCGCATTGAGGAAATCGGTCAAGGAGGGAAGGAGATGGCCAGGAAGTATGATGTGATAGTGATCGGCTCGGGGGTTGGGGGGATGGGGGCTGCGGCCCTCTTGGCCAAGGACTTCAGGTTGAAGGTCTTGGTAGTCGAGAAGGCGCCTTTCATCGGCGGCAGGACGCTCTCCTTCGTGGGCAAGGGGAACAAGGTCACGGTGGACGGTCTGGAGCTCGACGTCAACGGCTTCAAACAGCTCTTCGCTTACAACAGCACGTGGGCCTTCACTGCCGCTGGGACACCGACCCTGGAGGAGATCTTCGATAAGGGGCTCTTCGATGGGTGGACCTATGACAGCGGGCATGGCCTCTTCTGGGGCAACAAGGGCAGGGCACGATGTCTCCTGGACTACCTGGGAGTTCCTGTGGACATCCCGTGCAACACAGGGTTCGCGTTCGTGGATTACTTCAGGAACAAGGCATACCAGGTGGGCAAAGGGGAGCCCTATCAGTGGATGTCGCCCGAGGGTTACAAGGCGGCTATGGATCAACTGCGGGATATGGCCACGACGGACCTCGGGGCCCTGCCCAAGCTCATGAACATCTCCCTTCAGGAGTGGCTGGAAAAGCGCCACATGCATCCGGAGGCCTACGAGTACATCAAGGTGCTGGCAGGATCCCAGACCGCCAACAACGTCCCGGCCATTACCCCGGCCGGTGACTTCCTCGGGTACCAGGCCATAGCCAGAGACATCAAGATGAATCTGGTCACCGGGTCCGTGGGTACCATCGCCCAACCGGGCATAAGCGCCATCCCCCTCGCCATGGAGGAGTGCCTGAATGCGCATGGCGGAGAGGTCAGACGAAACACCCCCGTGGAGCAGACCATCATAGAGAAGGGGGGTATAAAGGGCGTGATCGTGAGGACCAAGAGGGGTTTCGAGACCTTGTATGCCGACACTGTGATCTGCAACTTGCCCCCCAAGCATATCCATACCGTGATACATATGCGTCACTTCCCTTACGAATTCCTCAAGTTCCTGAGGAAGCATTGGACGCCTGGGTTGCTCTCCTCCATCGTCGCCCTCAAGAGGGACATATGGGCGGACAAGGGCATCGAGGAGAGGAGCTTCATCTACATGCCCGGGGTGATCCGCGAGGAGGAAGGGTTCGAGGGTGGAGCCATGGACGTGGTCATGGCCAACCCAGCGGCATGGGGCAGGGGGAGCATCTCTCGCCCCAGCCTGTCCACGGTCCCCGGGAGGGCCCCGGAGGGAAAGAGCGAGATGTGCTTCTCTTTGCCTCAGCTCGATTACGAGATGCGCAACCCCGAGAACGTCAAGAGGCTCACGGAGTTCTGCGAGGCCTGGTTCAAGCGCTTTTTCCCCTCCTGGAAGGAAGACGTGGAGTTCTGGATCTGGACGCCTTGCGACAGGGCCTACGGGGACTGGAGGCCTGTGGGCCACGAGAGGATAGACGTCAAGTGTCCATGGATCGAGGGGCTCTACTTCGTGGGCGATCAGTATGGGAGGAGGATGTGGGGAGGCGGGGTAGATGGGGCTAGCCTCTGCGCGGTGATGACCGTGGACGCCGTCATGGGGACTACCTTGGAAGACCAGATCTTCCCGCCCTATCACCGCGGGACCCCGAGGAAGCGGAGCTGGTGAGCCGGGGGGGCCTCGGGATCGAGAGGCAGGCGGCCCCAGGGGTCCTCTCGCTTCCGCAGGTCTTGATACTGCCAAACCTACCTGGAGAGGTGTGAGGAGGGAAATGAAATGGCTCTGATCTCAGCGGAACAATACAAGGAAAGCCTCAATGACGGCAGGGTGGTGTACTACAAGGGGGAAAGGGTCCAGAACGTAGCCACTCACCCGGATCTGAGCGTGTGCGTGGATCTCATGGCCATCGACTACCAGATGGCAGAGGACCCCGACACCAGGGACATCGCGGTGATGGAGGACCCGGAGACCGGGCAGCTCATCAGCCGTTACTACTACAAGCCGCAAAACGCCGAGGACCTGCTCAAGGCCCACGAGCTCATCGTCAAGGCCACGGAGCTGGGGGACGGATACATCCCCCTGGCCCACGACATCGGCGCCGACGCCCTCAACGCCATAGAGATAACGGCGAACATCCTGGGAAACAAGGACTACATGGACCGCATCGCCAACTTCAGAAAGCTCTTGCAGGAGAAGGACCTGGCCACGTGCGCTGGGGTCACCTGCGTGAAGGGCGATCGGATGCTCAGGCCATCGGATCCAGGGCAGGCACACCCGGACTTCTATGTCCACGTGGTGGAGAAGAACTCCAAGGGCATCGTGGTGCGCGGGGCCAAGATGCACATAACCGGGGCGGCATACTGCAACGAGATATTCGTGATACCGTGCAGGGCCATGTCCGAGGCGGACAAGGACTATGCCGTGGCCTTTGCCATCCCCCCCAACACCAAGGGGATAAAGCAGATATGCAGGCCCTTCATCTCTCACATCAGCCCCTTGGAGTTTCCGATTCAGAGACCCTGGAGGGTGCACACCGACTCGGTGATCATCTTCGATGACGTCTTCGTGCCTTGGGAGAGGGTGTTCCTGTGCGGCGAATGGCAACATGCAGCCACCATGGTCTACAACTTCGCCCTCATGCACAGGAGGACAGGGTGCTCTTATCGGATCCCGTTGTCCGAACAGCTGGTCGGTGCCGCGGCGGCCATAGCCGAGTACAACGGGATATCCCAGGCCCCTCACGTGCGGGAGAAGCTCACGGACCTCATCATCTACGTGGAGACCCTCAAGTCACTGTCCAAGACTGCCTGCTACGACTACGTCATGAGGGGCGGGCTGGCCGTGCCCAATCCCATCGCCACCAACATGGGGAAGTATCATTTCGCAAGCAACTACCATCACGTGGTCAAGATCGTACAGGACCTCACAGGGGGTCTTTACGTGACCGCCCCTACTTACAAGGACTATCTGCTCCCGGAGCTCAGGGGCGACATCGACAAGTACCTCATGGCGAACAAGAAGGTCTCCACGGAAAACCGTCTTCGCATGGTGGACCTGATCCGAAGGATCACGAGGGCGGAGCTGGAGTCCATCTGCCTTCACGGGGAGGGATCGCCCATGGCCGAGAGGATGACCATATTCACCGAGGGACAGAAGGTCCTGAAGGAGTGCCAGAAGATAGTTGAGAAGATGGCGGAGATCAAGAAATGAGGCCCTGCCTTTGGGCGAGAGCCCATGGCGCCTCTCGCCGGGCAGTTCGCCCCTCGGCCTTGGTTGATGAGGCCGGTGTCTTCTGTTAAGCTCCGAGATGAGCGGCATTCATCTCGGTCGGGCCTGAGCTAAGGGATACCATGCTCAAGGTGACGAACCTCGAGACCACCTACAAGGATATCATCCTGGCATTGAAGGGGATCTCTCTGGAGGTCCCGGCTGGGAGGATAGTCGCCCTGCTGGGAGCCAACGGGGCTGGCAAGACCACCACCATCAACAGCGTCTCCGGGATCAGGAAATCGCTGGATCTCGAGATCGAGGACGGCAGCATAGAGTTCCAGGGAGAGAACATAAACGACAAGGAGCCGCATGAGGTGGTGGAGAGGGGGATACTCCAGGTCCCGGAGGGCAGAAGGGTCTTCGCGGAACTGACGGTGGAGGAGAACATCCTGATAGGCTCCTACACGTTGAGGGATCGCGGGGAGTTCCCGTCGTATAGAGAGATGGCCTTGTCCTATTTTCCGATCCTGAGGGAGCGCTCCGGACAACTCGCCGGCTACCTGAGCGGCGGGGAGCAGCAGATGCTCGTCATCGCCAGGGCCTTGATGGCTAGGCCCAAGCTCATCATGATGGACGAGCCTTCCTTGGGACTTGCACCCATGGTGGTGAGGAGCATCTTCAAGATCATCGCACAGATCAACAGCCAGGAGGGTGTGGCGATCCTGCTGGTGGAGCAAAACGCCAGGATGGCCCTGGAGATAGCCCACTACGCTTACATCCTGGAGACGGGAAGGGTGGTGATGGAGGGTCCTAGCGAGGTCTTGCGCCAGGACAGGGACATACGCGAGTTCTACCTCGGTCTCACCGAGGTGGGGACGAAGAAGAGCTTCAGGGAAGTGAAGCATTACAAGAGAAGGAAACGGTGGCTGTCCTGAAGAGGGAAAACGGCGCGATGCTGGAGGTATCGGGCCTGTCGGTTCGTTTCGGGGGCATACAGGCCCTGAGTGGAGTCGAGTTCTCGGTGATGCAGGGGGAGGTCTACTCCATCATAGGCCCCAATGGGGCAGGGAAGACGAGTCTTTTCAACTGCATAAACGGCATCTACAGAGTCCAGAGCGGGAGCATAGCGTTCCAGGGCAGGGAGTTGACCAAGATGGGGCCCGCTGCCATAGCCAGGTTGGGGATCGCCAGGGCATTCCAGAATATCGCGCTCTTTCAAGGCATGACGGTCCTGGACAACCTGATGTCCGCCCGGGGGCACTTGTCCCGCTATGGACTCTTCAGGGCGGCCCTTTATCTGGGAAGGTGTCAAAGGGAAGAGGTCAGGAACAGGGACAAGGCCGAGGAGATCATAGAGTTCCTGGACATGCAGCAGATACGCAAGTCCTTTGTGGCTGACCTCCCTTATGGCCTTCAGAAGAGGGTGGAGCTCGGACGTGCCTTGGCCATGGAGCCCAAACTCCTCCTGGTGGACGAGCCAGTGAGCGGGATGAACCTGGAGGAAAGGGAGGACATGGCCCGATACATCCTTGACATCAACGAGGAGATGCACGTCACCATCTTGTTGGTGGAGCACGACCTCGGGCTCGTGATGGACCTCTCGGACAGGATAATGGTCCTGAACTTCGGGACGAAGATCGCTGAAGGTCCGCCCAAGGAGGTGGCGGCGGATCCCAACGTGATCCACGCCTATCTGGGGGAAACCGAGAACTAAGGGGTATTCACAGTGGAGAAGCCCCATACCACCTACCCCAAGCTCCTCAGGGAGGACGCCGCCCGGTACGGGGGGCGGGTCGCCATGAGGGAGAAACAGAAGGGGATCTGGAGGGAGATCTCCTGGAGATCTTACCTGGAGCGAGTGAAACACTTCTGCCTCGGGCTCTTGGAGCTCGGGATGGAGAGGGGGGAGAGTGCATCCATCCTGGGGGAGAACCGCCCGGAGTGGATCTTCGCTGATCTGGCGATACAGAGTCTAGGCGGCGTGTCCGTGGGGATATATCCCACCAACTCCAAGGAGCAGGTCAAGTACATACTCGATCACTCCATGTCGCGATTCGTGGTGGCAGAGGATCAGGAGCAGGTCGACAAGGTCCTGGCCGTAAAGGCGGAGCTCCCCCTGCTCAGAAAGGTCATCGTCGTCGACATGAAGGGCCTGCGGCATTACGACGACCCGATGATCGTGAGCTATGCGGACGTGGAGGAACTGGGCAGAGGGGCCGCTAGCAAGGCCCCCGGCAGATACGATGCGCTAGTCGATGAGACGCGGCCCGAAGATGTGGCCTTCATGGTCTACACCTCAGGTACCACGGGCCATCCCAAGGGGTGTATGATAACACATCAAAATCACCTATATAACGTCTACGCGATCCAGGACATATTCGGTTTCACCGAAGAGGACTCCGTGGTCTCCTACCTCCCCCTTTGCCACATCCTGGAGAGGGGTGTATCCATAGCCCTCCCCCTGGCCTTCGGTTACACCGTGAACTTCGCGGAGTCCATAGACACGGTTCAGGCCAACATACAGGAGATCTCCCCCACTTGCTTCGTCGCGGTCCCCAGGATCCTGGAGAAGATGCACTCGGCCCTCAGGATCAAACTGGAAGACACCACACCGCTGAAGAGGTTCATGTATCGTCTCTGGGAGCCAGTGGGGAGAAAGGTGGCCCAATATCGGATGGCGAGGGCCCATGTGCCCACGGCACTTCGGGTCCTCTACGTGTTGGCCTACCTGTTCATCCTGAGGTCTGTCAGGGACAAGCTGGGGCTCCTGGACTGTCGACTCCTCATGAGCGGCGGCGCCCCCATTGCGCCGGAGATCCTCGCCTTCTTCCATTCGCTGGGGGTCAACGCCATCGAGATGTGGGCCCTGACGGAGAGCTGCGGTGGTGGGACAGGCCCATTCTTCGATGTGAAGCCAGGGTCTGTGGGCCAGCCCATCCGGTCGGTGGAGCTGCGTCTGGCCGAGGACGGGGAGATCCTCATAAAAGGGGATTCAGTCTTCTCCGGGTATTACAGGGATCCGGAGGCCACCAAGGAGGTCCTGCGCGAGGGGTGGCTGCACACCGGGGATGTGGGGCAATTCGATGAGGCCGGAAGGCTCTACATCGTGGATCGGAAAAAGGACATCATCATAACGTCCGGGGGCAAGAACATCTCGCCCTCGGAGATCGAGAACAAGATGAAGTGCAGCCCCTACGTCAAGGAGTGCATAGTCATCGGGGACCGAAGGAAGTACCTTACTGCCCTGATTCAGATCGACTACGAGAACGTTGGCAACTGGGCCCAGCAGAACAAGATCCCGTACACCAACTACAGGAGCCTCGCCCAGAACAAGGCCGTATACGATCTGGTGAAGGCGGAGATCGAGAAGGTCAATGACACCCTGGCCCAAGTGGAGACAATAAAAAGGTTCAGGATACTGGAGAAGGAGTTGGACCAGGACGACGAGGAGCTCACCGCCACCCAGAAGGTCAAGAGGAAGGTCATAGCCGAGCGTTTCAAGAAAGAGATCGAGGAGATGTATCGTTCCGATGGGTGAGGAGGGCTAGGGCATGTCGCTGACCCTCAAACAGGAGGGATGAGAGGGCCATGGAGAAGCTGATAGAGGCCCTCTTCAACGGGATCTCCATGGGGGCCATCTACGCCCTGATAGCCCTCGGCTTTGTGCTCATCTTCAAGTCCACAGGGGTCCTCAATTTCGCCCAGGGCGAGCTGTGCATGATCGGGGCGTTCATCTGCTTCAACTTCGCCACCCTCTGGGGGGTGTCCTACCCACTGGCATTCATGGTCTCGGTGTGCCTGGGGATGTTTCTGGGCGCACTGGTCGACATCCTGCTCTTCAGGAGGATGGTGGGGGAGCCGCATTTCTCGACCATCCTCATGACCCTGGGGCTTGCGAGCATCCTGACTAGCCTCTCCGGATTGGTCTGGGGCCACGACGTCTATTCCATCCGCTCACCATTTACGGACAAGACCATAGGGGTCGGTGGCATGGTATTCTCCCAGGTCGGCCTCTATACGATCGGTGCCTCCGTGGCGCTCTTCGCCCTGTTTCTCGCGTTTTTCAACCGTTCCCTCCTGGGGATCGCCATGAGGGCCTCGGCTGAGGACTCCAACACCGCTGGTCTCATGGGGATAAACGTCAAGAAGATAAACACCACTGCATGGGCCATAGGGACCGTCGTGGCCGTGGTGGCCGGGGTCTTCCTGGCGGAGCACAGCTTCGTCCAGACATCCATGAGCCACTCGGGGATCAAGGCCATGTCCGCCGCGATACTGGGCGGGCTCCAGAGCATCGCCGGGGCCATCGTGGGGGGGATGATCGTGGGTGTGGTCGAGACCCTCGCCGCGACCTATCTGAGCGGGATGGAGATGGGCAATTTTCACTTCGGGGACATCAAGGACGTGGCCGCCTTCGCCCTGATGATCCTTGTGCTTATGGTCAGGCCTCGTGGGATCATCGGGAGGGAAGAGGTAGAGAGGGTCTAGATGGGGGCAAGGGATCATGGGTAGGTCTTTCAAGGTCAGCTACGAGAAGGACATGGCCCTGTTCCAAAATGCATGGGTCAAGTCCTGGCTCGCCTTGTTGATCCTGGCCCTCCTGGCGTGCCCTCTGTTCCTCAGCCGGTACCAGTTGAGCGTGCTGAACCAGATGGGCATCGCGGTGATCGGGGCCCTGGGTCTCAACCTCCTCATCGGGTATACCGGGCAGATATCCCTGGGGCACGCGGCGTTCATGGCCATCGGGGCATATACCTCGGCGTTGCTCACCACCAAGTTGGGACTCTCCTTCTTCGTCTCGCTCCCCCTGTCCGGGATCATGGCCGCGACCCTAGGGTTGGTGGTAGGGGTCCCTTCCTTGCGCCTCAAGGGCCTCTACCTCGCCTTGGGGACGTTGGCCTTCAGCTTCATCGTGGAATACATCCTGTTCCACTGGGATCTCACCCAAGGGGACAGGGGCCTGGGGGCGGCCCCGATCCGTATCGCTGGGCTGGCCATAAGGACAGAGAGGGATTTCTTTTACCTGATCATGGCGTGCGCGGCCTTGGCCGTCCTCTGCGCCAAGAACATGGTCAGGACCAAGATAGGCAGGAGCTTTGTAGCCATCCGCGATCGCGATATCGCGGCCGAGGCCATGGGGATCCCCATAGCGAAGTACAAGGTGATGGCCTTTGCCGTGAGCTCTTTTTATGCCGGTGTGGCCGGCTGTATCACGGCGCACTATCAGAAGTGGATCGTGCCGGGCAGTTTCGATGTGTCTGTCTCCATATCGTACATAGCCATGATCGTCATCGGAGGGCTCGGCACGATCCTCGGATCGGTCCTGGGTGCCATGATGATCACAGGGATATCTCCTGGGATATTGTACGTGGTGGACCTCCTGAAGGGGAGCTACCCCGGCTTGAGCAAGCTCATCGTGGACTTCAGGCTGGCGATATTCGGCCTGATCATCGTCCTCACGCTCCTTTTTGAGCCCAGGGGTCTGTTCGGGCTCTATAGGCGATGCAAGGTCTACTGGAAGACGTGGCCCTTCAGGTATTGACGGGTGCGCAGCGTCCATGAAGGGCCGGGGTGAAGGCGTGGGTGCCTGGACGACGCCAGGAAAAACAGACGAGGAAAGGAGGAAGGAGCATGAAGAGCACGAGGATCTTGGCAGTTGTCGTGACGGTCGCGGCCTTGTGTCTGATGGGCGCTGGGGCGTGGGGCAAGGACGTCCGTTGCGTGTCGGACACGTAGGTGAAACTGGTATTCATGGTGGACTTCACGGGGCCAGGGAAGTACTCGGGGCCGCCCCTGGCCATGGGCGGTGAGATCTACACGAAGTACATCAACGATCAGGGCGGGATCAACGGCCGCAAGATCAAGCTTCTCATAGAGGACAACGGCATCCTCCCCAACACGACCATGGAGGCAGCCAAGAAGCTGATCCTGAAGGACGAGATCTTCGCCATAGCGTTCAATCTGGGCAGCTCTGGCTCCACCGCCATCATCCCCCTCTGCGAGGAGAATCAGGTGGTCATGATGCCCCATGGGGCCAACAAGAGGTTCTACGACCCAGGGAACAAATGGGTCTTCGTCCCGTATTCCACACAGTACAACATGGCGGCGGTGGCCGTGGAGTATGTGCTCTCCAAGAACCCCAAGGCCAAGATCGGCATCATCTATCAGGACGATGACTTCGGGATCGATGGCCTAGAAGGCGCGCGCAACGCCGCCAAGTTCATGAAGAGCTCCATCGTCAAAGAGGCCCCATACAAGATAGGGACCGTGGACATGTCCCCTCAGATGGCCATGATGAAGGAGGCCAACGTGGATTGGATCCTCCTTTGGGCCTATCTGCCCCAGATAGGATCGATCCTCAAGGAGAAACAGAAGATGGGCTGGGACGTCAAGCTCATCGGCAATAACACCACGGCCTATCCCACTTTGTTCCCGTTGGTAGGAGAGCTGGCGGAAGGATATCTGGCTGTGACGCCTTTCGCGCCGTGGGAGAACATCGCGGACAAGTACAAGCAGATCATCAGGAAGTACAGCGACTTCGACAAGGTGAACGATCCCAACTTCCCCACCGGCCTGCTCTTCGGGGCTTGGGCGTACTGCGCTGCCATGATCGAAGGGATCAAGAACGCGGGGAGGGATCTGACCCCAGAGACCCTCATCAAGGGCCTGGAGAGCATGAAGGACCTGGACATGGGCGGGATCTGCCCGAATATCTCC
>CAZOXN010000018.1:0-14749 GCA_964583655.1 uncultured Desulfarculaceae bacterium
TCCTTCACCAGCCTCCTGGAAAACGAGGCTACCGCCGCGGTCTCTCCATGCATGACATAGATCTCCGTTGTCGGCGTCCCCAGGGTGAAGGCGTTGTGGTTGTTGGCTGTCGGTCCCCCCATGATGTAATGGGCTGCTGCTGTACCCTTTCTCAAGACCACAAGCATCATGGGCACGTCGGTCTGTTCGATGGAATAGATGAGGGACTGGCCCAGACCGAGCAGCTCCGCCTTCTCGGCGAGGTCCCCCACGTCTATCCCGGTGGTGTCCTGGAACCAGATGATGGGGATCCTGTCGCGACCGCAGTGCGTCACGAACTCGTTCATCTTGATCAAGCCTTGGCGATATATCTTTCCCCCAACCCCTGGGTACGGTGCGTACTCAGGGTAGCCCTTCGGCAAGAACCCCTGGATGTTCCCTATGATACCCACAAGGAACCCGTCAACCTTTGCCAGACCAGTGTAGATCTCCGGGCCGTAGCCTGGCCTGAACTCCATGTGTTCGCTATTGTCGGTCAGCCTGGCCAGGACCTCGTAGAAGTTGTACGAGGCCTTCTGGTTGAAAGGTATCAACCGGTCCAATTCTTCCGGAGGGAATCTCGGTCCCTTCGGATCAGCAACTCTGAAGAATCGCGGGTTGTACGCAGGGATGTCCCTCATGTACTCCTTCAGGGAATCCAGTACCCCTTCCTCTGTCTCGTGCACCTCCCTGAAGAAGCCCGTCTCGTTATAATGGATCTCCACCCTACCAGGCGGCACTGCCTTGAACTTCCTGGTCGCCTCGATGATCTGCTCTGCCCCCTGCTCGTCGAAGAATCCCTTGGGGCTCATCCCGCTGACTATCCCCCCCCCTCCCACAGCGATGTTGCAGTTCTTGTGGGCGATCAAGATGGTGGGGCTGATGCCCTGATAACCACCTCCGGCCGGGTTCGTGCCCCATATGCCAGCCAAAACAGGGATCCCCAACTTCTCCAGTTCCGCATGTCGGAAAAAGGTAGTCCCGTTTCCCCGCCTGTTGGCGTAGACCTTCTCCTGCTCGGTCAGCTTCACACCGCTGCAGTTCACCAGCCAGACCAGGGGGATGTGGAGCCTCTTGGCCATGTCTGTGACGCGCAGGATGTTCTCGGCCTGGCCTGCTATCCAAGCCCCGGCCATGACCTTGTTGTCGAAACCGACGATCACGGCCCATCTCCCGCAGATCCTCCCCAATCCATCGACCACACCCGTTGTCCCCGACTCCTCATCCATTGGATCGAACAGGGTGTGGAGTGGACACCATGTCCCAGGGTCGACGAGATACTCGAGCCTCTGATATACGGTCCATTCCCCCCTGGAATTGATGACCTCCGCTGGAAGGCCCGCCCTTCGGGCCTTATCCGATGCCTCCTCGATGGAGGCTTCCACCTCTTTTATCTGCCTCACATTTTCCTCGCTCTGAGCCAACTGCCTTTCCGTCAGAGGCTTACCGAGGCTCGCCATTTTCTCGAAGTAAGGTCTCATGCAGCACCCTCCAGACATCCCGTTCGAACCCAAGGCCAAACTCACCCCTTGAGGATTCGATCCCCAAGATCCCAACCCTCCCTTGTCGGGCCCCGCAGAACTGGGCACGGGAAAACCCGCAACCGTGAAAAAAACAACCCTCCAGCTCCCATCCTCCGACAGGGACATTCCCCTCCTGATTCATCGTCCCTCATCGCGGGGCATGGCGCCAGGGGAACGCCTTATCGATTGGCCTTGCGAATTCCGAGCCGGTCCAGGGCGATGATGGTCTTCTGTATGTTGGCTGTACCTTCGACGATCTGGTACAGGACCGCATCGCGATAATACCTGGCCACCGGGTATTCGGTGGAGTACCCGTAGGCTCCTAGTATCTTCATGGCTGAATGGGCGGCCCTGGCCACCACCTCCCCCGCGAAGTACTTGGCATACGACGTCTCCAGGGTGTTGCCCAACTGGCCCTGGTCTTTCTGATACGCGGCCCGGTACGTCAAGAGCCTCGCCGCCTCGATCTCCACGGCCATGTTGGCTATCATTTCCTGGTTCATCTGGAAGTTGCCGATGATCTGTCCGAACTGCTCCCTTTCGTTGCAGTATTGGACCGAGGCATCCAGACAGGCCTGGGCCAGGCCTACCGCCCCTGCTGCGCAGGAGAGCCTAGTCTGGTTGAGGGAAGAGAACACGATCTTCACCCCATCGCCCAACTGGCCGAGGACACTGCCCTTGGGGACCTTTACGTCCTCGAAGATCAGCTCTCCTGTGGGGGAGGAGCGGGTCCCCAGCTTGTCGAGGGGACGGGTGGTCACCCCAACCGAGTCCTTGAGGTCTACCACGAAGGCGGACAGACCTTTGCTTCCCGCCTCCCTGTCGTGGTAAGCGTAGAGTACACAGACCTCCGCCACGTGTGCGTTGGTGATCCATGTCTTGGATCCGTTGACCAGGAAGTGATCGCCCTTGTCCAGTGCCGTCGTCTTCATTGCCAGGACATCGGAGCCCGCGTTGGGCTCTGTGATCCCGAAACACCCGACCCATCTCCCGCTGATCAGGGGCTCTATGTATCTCTGTCTCAGTTCCTCTGTCCCATATCGGTAGATGCTGTAGGCCGTCCCGCAGCTCTGCATGTTGAAGGCGACCCGCAGGGAGCTGCTGGCTCGGGAGATCTCCTCGGTTATGAGGCTCATGGCCAGGAACCCGGAATTCGTCCCCCCGTATTCCTCCGGGATGATGCACCCGAAGAAGCCCAGTTCTCCCATCTTGAGGATGACGTCCTTGGGGAAGAAGTGCTCCTCGTCCCATCGATCGGCATGCGGCGCGATCTCCGTCTCCGCGAACTTCCTCGCCATCTCGCGAATGGCCTTTTGATCCTCGTTGAGCTCGAAGTCCATGGGAATCCCCTCCTCCAAGACACCTTGCCATGCCTCGTTCTAAGACCGACCAAATGCTTATATTCCAGTTCTCCTGCTCGTGTCAATCCCTGCCAAATCGGGGTCAAACCTTGACTGTCACCCTGTTCATCTCGTTTGGCCCCGAGGGGAAAGAGGCCATCCGATACATGGACGCTGCTTGGGTGACAGGCTCAGTGAATGCCCAGGCCGTGGAGACCCGACGCCTGTGGGGCTCCACCCAATGATGAAACGGGAGAGGGTTCCGAGGTCTTCCGCAACATGGAGACGGGCAAGGATTCCTTCACGGAGCACGGAGCGAGGGTTTCCTGTCATACGAGGGGCCCATCTGAGGCGATATCGGCAAGGCAATCTGGAACAGGCCCGGCACACCATACAGCGCACACAACGGAACCGATCCGCGCTGAATACAAAGGCCGGGGATCTCAACGGGGCAGCAAGGAAATAGAGTCTACCCAGAGGTCGCCCTTGCGCCTCTCGCCGTCTCCTCCCTCAAAGGCAAGGCCCACGCCCATGGCCCGGCTCGGATCGAACTTGGCCTTGCCATCCCCTTCCCACGGGGGCTGGACGAATTGCTCCCATGGAATCTCTAACCTCTGCCACCCCTCCACCGCCTCCTTGGTGGTCTCGGTCCTGAACTCGAAGGGGGAAAGCCGCTCCGGCGATTCTCCCTGGTGAACGACCACGACCACCGGCTGGCCTGCCCTCCCCGCATGGATATGGAGGCTCAGGCCGCGCGCCTCCCGCCAGTCCAGCGGTCCCTGATAGATGAGGGCGCATGTGGCCCAGCTCTCGCGGGCAACGTCGTAGCTGATCCGCAGCGACGCAGCCCCCTGCTGGAGTCTTGTTTGATCGCGCTGGAAGCTCAGTCTCGTCCCCTTGCCCTCGTCGAGAAACGCGGCCCAAGGTCGGATCTCACCATCGAAGTCATCGACCACGGCTTCCCCCTGGGCGGGAAGCCCAACGCGCTGGCTCGGAGGCTGTGCCTTGACCGGGGGGGAGAGGACTGCGTGCTTCGGCTCGACTGGTGGTGTGGCCATGGGAGAGGTCTCGGCCGAAATCTTGGTCGGAGGAGTCTGGATCAAAGGAGTCGCTGATCCTTTCCCAGCCTTCCAACGATGGTAGTAGGCATTGAGCAGGGGGACGAACTCCGCGGTAGCCTTTCGGCTTCCCAAAGGAGAGGGGTGATCATCGCCGTTGGTGGGGTAGTAGAGCGTGTCCCTGCCGGGCCGGACCACGTGTTCGATCTTCCCCTCACGGAACCGATGGTGGCTCTCCGGACCGGTGAGCACATTGTAAAGGTCGAATACCCCGACGTTGCTTCCCTTGTACTCGGCTAGCCACTCCGCTACGAGCCAGTTGTTGAAGGCTCTGGCATTTGCCGCGTGGGTCCTCTCCTGCAACGGCGGTGCAGTGATGACGATGAAGAGCTTGTCAGGCCGGGAAGCGAAGTACGTGAGGAGCTCGTTATAGATGGCCTTGGCGTTTCCCACCGTAAGGCCCTCGCCCCGCCGCGGCGGGTCTGTGGGCCTCCCTTCGAGGCTGGAGTTTGGGAAGCAGGACTTGAACATGACGATCTGGTTCTCGCCTCCCGGATCAGGGAGCGTCCTGGAGTAGGGCGAGCGCTTCCCCTTTTCCGAGTAGACGGCCTTGAGATACCTAGTGCTGTTGGGCCCTGTGAACCACTCGGGCCAGTCGACGATGTCCGTGCGGTCCCCGATGCCGTCAGGTCCCCAGCCATAGTTGGTGTCGCTCACGAAATAGTTGTTTCGGCCCAGTGCCTTGCCCAGTCCGCCATGGCCGTCGGCCAACCAGTTCTCACCGGTGGAGTGGTGGATGAAGATCAATTTGACCGTCTCTTTGGGCGGACTCGGGTCATCCGCCTGCGCCCCGGCCCAGTGAAGAAACAGATGAGACATCCCCAGGGCCAGGGTCAAGAGCGTCACGCCCGTGAAGGGCATGCCTTTCTTCATGCTCCTTTACCTCCGTGGTGGTTGAATGGAGAATCAGCCAATCGTCTCCGCTTCCCAATCCTGTCGCCAGCCGTTTCTTCGACTTCGGCACTTGAGGCCCCGGGATATCTGTCCTGAGGCTCGCGGAGACGATGTTCATGAACGTCAAGCTATCATGCCAGCCACGACATGTCCATGGGGGCCCTTAAGTAACTGGCTGCTGACGCACTGCCCTCGGGGATCCGCGGGTGCTATTGCATTCGGCAGTGGATGGGATATCATACTTCTGTCGATCACGTCGCGGGGAGGGCCCATGTACAAGGACACTCAGCTCATCGCTTTCCTCAAGAACGCCCCAGGCGAGCTCGCCAAACTCTGCCAAGTCTTGAAGGCCCACCAGATCAACATCCTGGCCATGAGCATCCAGGATGCAGAGGATTACCTCCGTGGACTCTTCAAGGCCAGGGAGATCACCGGCAGGAGGATAGCGCCGGCCGCCAATTACGGCTCCGTGATAAGGGACTCGGAGGACTATTCGGTCATCAGGTTCGTGGTGGAGCGTCACCAGACCGAGGAGGCGATCCGGTTTCTCAAGGAGGCGGGCTACCCCCTGGATACTACCCCGGTGCTCGTCATCACCCTCGACAACAAGCCAGGCACCCTCGGGACCACCGCCGCCACCTTCGCCAATGCGGGGATCAATATCGACTACGTCTACGGCGCGGTCTTGAGCGGGTCCGAGAGGTCCTTGTTCATAGTGCATGTCAAGGAACAGGACCTCGAGCGTGCTGCCAGTCTATTCCAATCCTCATGACCTACCGGGACCGGGAAGGTTTCACATACGCGCTGCCCCTCTGGAGCGAACGAAGTGCCAAACCGTTCACCAGCGCATGGGGGAACGGACCCGCTTGACCTGTATCTGGTTGTTCACCCCTGTCACCCCCTCAACCCCCCAGGCGATGGACTCTGCATCCCTCCTCTGAAGCGGATTGTCGACGACGCCGGTCAAGGTCACCTGCCCTTTGAAGGTCTGGACATCGATATCCCTGAGGGAGCGATCCTCGTAAAGCCTGGCCTTGACCGTGCTGGTGATGATCCTGTCATCGACTACCTGATCAGCGCTCCTGGGTGGGGAGCTCTGACATGAGACCAGCCACAAGATCCACATCACTGCAACACATGCCCTCATCCCTGACTTCTTCATGGACCCATCCCTCGCATCCGGCCTAGAAGGAGGCCTCCCTCAGCCTCAGAAGCCGGCCTATCGCCTCCTCCAGCGTGGCCTGCTGCTTGCAAAAGCAGAAACGCACTTGCCTTGACCCCAGCTCGGGCATGGAGTAGAAGCTGCTCCCCGGCACCGCCGCGACCCCTATTTCCCTCACCAGGAACTCACAGAACCTCACGTCATCGAGAGGACCGAATGGCTCGATGCCGGTCATTATGTAATAGGCCCCGGACGGACGAAAGACTAGAAACCCGGCCGCCTCCAGACCTCCCAGGAGCAGATCCCGCTTCTGGCGATACGAGAAAGCCAGTCCCTCGTAGTAATCATCTCCGAGCCTCATGGCAACGGTCCCCGCCTCCTGCAGGGGGGCCGGGGCACCGACGGTGAGGAAGTCGTGCACCTTCCTCACGGCCCTTGTGAGCTCCACAGGGGCGAGGACATAGCCCACCCGCCAGCCAGTGACGCTGTATGTCTTGGACAGACTGTTGATCACCATGGTGCGTTCCTTCATGCCCGGGATCGCTGCCATGGAGACGTGAGTGGCCCCATCATAGAGTATGTGCTCGTAGATCTCGTCGGTAATGGCCACGACATCCCATCTCTTGCAAAGGTCGCCCAGGAACTGCAGTTCCTCACGCGTGAACACCTTCCCAGAGGGATTGTGCGGTGTATTGAGGATCAACGCCTTGGTCCTCTCATTGAACGCAGCTGATACCTCCTCACAATCGAAATGCCAGTCAGGGGGGTGCAGCGCCACATACCTCGGGATCGCGTCCGAGAGGATCGCGTCCGGGCCATAGTTCTCGTAGAATGGCTCGAAGATCACCACCTCGTCTCCGGCATCCACTACAGCCAGGAGACTCGCGATCATGGCCTCAGTGGACCCGCAGGTCACGGTGATCTCTTCTTCCGGATCGTAACTCACCCCCAGGTATGCCTCTACCTTCCCAGCTATGGCGTGACGGAAATCGCGAGCCCCCCAGGTTATGGCATATTGATTGACGTCGGCATCTATGGCAGCCTTGGCCGCGTCTTTGACCAGGGCCGGGGCAGGGAAATCCGGGAAGCCCTGTGCCAGGTTCACCCCTCCATGCCGGATGCACAGCCTGGTCATCTCCCGGATCACAGACTCGGTGAACTTGGCCGCCTTCCTAGACGCTCGAAACACCGCCGATCCCCTCTCCCAACTCAGAAGCTATCAATGACCCCAGGCGACCTCCAAACCCTGGCGTCAGCCCGCCTCCACACTCACCGCCCCAAGAGGCTCCAGCCCAGTGGTTTCCTCGAATCCCAAACCACACAGGACCAGGACCTTCCAAGAATCGATTATCTCGATGGGTCGGCCCTTGCGGGCCGACTCGCGCCTTCATGACGCAAGGGGCGACGACCCACAACCCCGGCCTTCCCCTCATGCCCTGCCCACGTGTGGCGAAATATATCTCTACATACGGAGGGGTGTCAACGCGTGATGCCCACATGCACTAGCCCTTGACATCGCCCAATGGATGGAAAATCCTTTACCGAGACACTTTAGAGGGGAGACCATGGCCAACATGAGTGCGCTGACATGGAGAGCTCGTGTATGGGTATTGGCCGCGTGCCTTGTGGCCTCGATGGCGCGCTTGGCTGATTCAGCGGCTAAGCAGGAAAGGGCTTCCAACTCCTTGGGCATGGAGTTCGTCCTGATCCCCTCCGGGAGCTTCCTGATGGGGAGCCCTCCCAACGAGCCTTTCAGAGATCAGGACGAGTCCCAGCACAAGGTCATCCTCACTAAGCCGTTCTACATTCAGACCACTGAGGTCACCCAGGGGCAGTGGAAGGCCCTTATGGGCCAAAACCCAAGTCATTTCAGAGGGTGCGGGGACCTTTGTCCAGTGGAGAGGGTTTCATGGTTCGATTCCAAGAGATTCGTAGAGAGACTCAATCAAAAGGGGGAGGGGAGGTATCGTCTTCCTACGGAGGCTGAATGGGAATACGTGTGCAGGGGTGGGACGAGCACTTCCTTCCATTGGGGGGAGGCCGTGGACTGCGCCAAGGCGATGTTTGGGAACAATTCACTACGAGGGGTCGTCCTGTGCGTCGGCCGTGTCGAAAGCCTAGGTCTCAAACGCGACTCACCTGCCCCGGTGGCTTCCTACCCCCCCAATCCATGGGGCGTGTTCGACATGCACGGCAATGTCTGGGAATGGTGCGAGGACTGGTACGCCCCTTACCCTCAAGGAGGGGTATCGGACCCAAAAGGGCCTGGTTCAGGGGAGATGAAGGTCCGAAGGGGTGGGAGTTGGTTCAAGTTCGGGACCTTCTGCAGATCCGCCAATCGCAATTTCGCCCACCCTGCCAGCAGGTACTCCACCACCGGATTCCGGCTGGTCAGGGAAGTCAACTAGGGCGAATGAGCATGGAGGAATCCAAGGGTCTGCTGCCATCAGAGGTCTGCCCGGTCCAACCCTGGCCTCGATGTCTTGAGCATCTCGTGGAGCGCCCGGGTTCGCTGGCTGAAGACCTTGCAGATGTTGATGGGGATAGCCGGGTATCGTTCCATGATCCGGGTGAAGGCCTCGGCCTCGATCATCAGGAGTCGCGCATCCAAGTCGGCCCTAACCGAAGCCGAGCGCGGCTCCTGGTCGAACAAGGCCATCTCTCCGAAGAAGTCGTTGGCCCCTATCTTCGCCAAAGTGGTCTCACGGCCCGTTCCCAGTCCCTTGATCACTGACATCTCTCCCTCTGTCACGAGGTATAGGACATCTCCCGCCTCCCCTTCCCGGACGACCAGCTCTCCTCTTTGGCACCGTCTCTCGGAGGCAATGAACGCCACGGCCAGGAGTTCACGGACACGGAGACGGGAGAACATCGGGACTGCTCGAAGGTGCAAGACCTTCTCGATGAGGGAGGTCTGGCCCTGGAGGTTCCCCGAGGGCTGCCCCTGCCGCGCGAGTCGCCGAGTCATCCATTCCAAGGCCTCCCTGGTCAAGGGGTCGCGGCGATCGATGGCGGCGAGGAGCCTTTCCTCCAAGGATACCCCATCGACCCCTTCACCCATGGCATACAGTACCAGACACTGGGACACAGCGTCCTCGCTTCGAAGCAATTCCGACAGGGTCGTCTGTATATCGTGGGTGCCATCCCAAGGGATCTCCATCCTCTTCCTCCCTACCGCGATCTTCTCCTCCAGGGGAATCTCCTCGAGAAGCGGTATGAGGACCTTCCTTATCTTGGAATGCAGCGAGGATTCCAGGGCCTCGATGGCGTTGTCCAAGTCTTTCTTGTCCTCCGTGTCCAAGGCCTTGAGTATTACCTCAGCCCTCTCCCCCAGGTCTCTGAACGCCAGAACCCTGAGGACCGTCTCCTGGATCACCATGTTGGTCTCCAGCAGATGCTGCCTCAAGAGGGCTATGACGCTGTTGCCGTCGATCTTCTGGAGGGATCTCACGTGGGCCAGGTTGGTATAAGCCTTCTGCAGCTCCTTTGTCATGAACTGGGAGAAATCGAGAGGGCGTGACTCGAGATCCTCCAGGATCACCAGGATCTCCTCCCTCACCGTCTGAGAAGGGGAAGCGAGGGCTGGGATGAGCTCCCGGGCACCCCCCTCTCCGCGGCGGCGTATGGCACCGGCCGCCAGCTTCCTTACATTGGGATCCCCATCCCCTAGAAGCCTCACCCAGACCTCCACCGGGACCTCCTCTCCGAAGCCACTGATCACCCGTGCAGCGGCCTCCCGGACAGAATAGGAGGGATGACCTATGGAGGCCATGGCACAGGCCAGCGCCTCCTTGGTCCCGAATCTCGAGAGGCCGTGCAATGCCAGTGCCTTGAGCTCCGCGTCGCTGCCCTGTGCCCAGTGGATGAGGAGGTCCGAAAAGAGCTTATCGCCAGTCTGCGCTAGGACCTCCAGCGCCTCTCTGACCCCATCGGCCCCACCGCCCTTGATCAGCTCGGCCACGCGGCTGCGGCACATCTCCTGCCCGATCGGATCCCCGGATAGGTGGAGGGCGGCCAAGGCAGAAGCCCTCACCTTCCCGTCGGGGTGGTCCACCAGGCCCCTGGCGAACAGGAGCCCCCTCTTGGGGTCGAGCCGGTTCACGGCATGAAGCAATTCCACCAGGGTGTCACGCGAAGCGTCCGCGGCCATGCCCATCAGTGTGGGCACCAACGCATCGGCTTGAGCTGGGTCCAGGAGGTCCAGCAAGGCCCTTTGGACCTCGGGCGGTCTGCCCGGCAAGGACTCTACGACCCATGTCCCCCATCCAGGAGGCGACGCCTGTGAGAGGATCTGCCCGCAGAGGGTAGCTATTTCATGTGAATCGTCCTTCAGTCCTTGTCGCAAGGTCTCCACGGTCTTTCTGTCTTGGGCGAGCTCTTTGAGATTCACCTCCTCCAGCCGACGCCAATCTATCTGCTTGTCCATGAGGACTTGAACCAAGAGGGAGGGATACTTCTTCTTGACCGCAAGACTCGTGATGATCCATGTACACACCAGCGGGGCAGCCACCAGAGAGAGCACTCTCGCATCTGCCAAGCCCCTCACCAGCATGAGGAAGCTGGACCCAGCGAGCTGAGACGCCCGCACCACTGTGCCTCTCAGGAAGACCCTCACCAGTCCCCGCATACGTGTGGGGAAGAAGTTGTAGAGGACAGACCTCGCCGGATTGTTGATCGTAGTCTTGAGGGTCTCTGTGGTGAACCTCGCATATACGGCTGAGATGATATCGAAGCGAAAGAAGAGGGCGAGGAACCCTATCAGGTAGTTCATGGGATGAATGAGGAGGCTCGTGGCCACGCCCCACTTGTTCACGAGACGCCCCGAGAAAAGGAGTATGGCGAAGATCACGGCATTGGAGACGCCCCGGAAAACCCCCAGAAACTGCAAGGTATCTTTCTCAGTGGCATAAGTCATGTCCACAACGACATTGAACTGATAGGTGAGGATGGGTAGGACTATATTGGGTACTGCGACCAAGACGATCATGTACTTGAGAAAGGGCGAGACCTTGGAATACTCGTATGTCTCTCGCACCGTTTCTCTGAGAGGTTTCCTCTTGGCTCTTCTTCGCCTCTCTGGGGCAGTATCCAATGGACCCCCCACCACCCTCTCCGTATTCTCGTTGAGGAGCGCGGCGAGGATGGTCCCTCCCACGAAGATCAAGAGGACATTGTCGATCCCGACCCACTTGGCCACACTCCCCGTCATGATGCTCCCAACCGTGGTCCCCAGGATCCCTCCAGCCGTTATCAGCGTGAAGAGCCTCTTGGACTGGCGGGTCGTGAAAAGGTCGTTGAGGATGTCCCAATACAGGATAGGCAATGTCTCTATGGCCTGGCTCTTCAGGATGAAAAGGATGGGATAAAGGATGGCGATATTCAACGGCAGGAGCCCTCGAATGGTCGCCACCGCCAGGGCGAAGAAGAGGAGCAGCCCAGTGAACACCCGAATCGTCCTGAAGCGCCCCATGAGGATCCCTACGGCATTGGCCATGAAGAATGTCAATATGGCTTCGATGACGAAGATGGTAGGCAGGTACTCGACCCCGAAACGCTTGAGGAAGGCAGCTTGGGCGTAGTTGTTTATGAGAACGCTGCTTATCCTCATGGCCAATTGCATGGCGCTGACCCATAGGAGGAGCCTAACTTCGTTGGGATATACCTTGAAAATCCTCTGTAATATCCCCACCATGAGCTACCTTCAGCCCCAAGAACGAGGGATACTCGGCGGTGACCTGGCCCCTGTGGATTCGTCGAGCCGCCAGATCTGAAGGGCAACTGCATCTCCAGGTCAGCGCCCCCATTGTCCTAGTCATCTCCCCTGACGTCAAGGGGGGAGAGCTATTGTCTGTGGTGCCGGAAGCGATGTAAACTACCAGCCAGTGTCCGCTGGATCGTCCTCCATACATGAGGGCGGTCCTTCCCTTGGGGTACGGCCACTGTTCCTTGAGTGGTACATCGCGAGCCACGGTCCGGTTTGCCAGCAGAGGGATTGTTGGCGGACC
This sequence comes from uncultured Desulfarculaceae bacterium, assembly GCA_964583655.1. Lineage (GTDB taxonomy): Bacteria > Desulfobacterota > Desulfocorpusculales > Desulfocorpusculum > Desulfocorpusculum > CAZOXN01. Next base: position 12,061 of record CAZOXN010000018.1, read on the forward strand.
AACACCTCCTGTGGCCAGCGCGAGGTCAGAGAAAGGAGAGCAGAGCCCGTCATGACCGCGTACAGGACTCTCTTGGTACCCACGGACTTCTCCGACTACACCCAAATGGCGTTGGATCATGCCCGCATACTGGCCAAGGCCTTTTCGGCTCGGATCGTGCTCTTGCACGTGATACCAGAGGAATCACGGGAACTCCTGTTTCGAACTGCGGCTGACGGACATGTCGACGACGTGGAGACGGTCTTTCAGAAAATGGTCGAGGCCTCGCAGCTCCAGCTGGAACAACTCCTGTCGGAGATGGAAGAGGACCGGGTCAAGCGCTTGGTGGTGGTCGGACACCCAGTGCTGGAGATAGTCAACCGTGCCCGGCTGGAGGCCGCGGACCTGATCGTGATACCGACCCATGGCCGCACGGGCGTCTCTCACGTCCTGTTCGGTAGTGTAGCGGAAAAGGTCGTCCGCAAGGCCCCCTGTCCCGTGCTGGTGGTCAGGGCAAGCGCCTCCTTTGGCCCACAAGGCGCCTGATGTACCCCTGGACCGCCGACGGGTCTCGCGGACCGATGCCTGCAAGCGTGGATCGCCCTCAGGTCGCACAGTCATAAGCCCTCACGTGAGAGGCATACGCCCTCAAGCGACCATGTGGGGGCTAGATATGAGAAACACCGACCCCGGGGCCGAGATACCCAGTCCGAGATAGGTGATGGGAGCGAACAGGGACCCAAAGAACCGCAAGAGGGGAAAGAGCCGGGCGACCTCGACCAAAGAGCGTCTTCGAGCCTTCCTGAGGCTCTTCGAATACACTGACAACGTACTTGTTGTCATATATCCCGATCCCGATTCCATGGCAAGCGCCTTGGCCTTGAAGAGGCTCCTCTGGAAGAGGGTCCAGAGGAGCGTGATCGCCTATGCGGGAGAGATACAGCGTCTCGAGAATCGGGCGATGATGGAACTCCTCAAGATCTCCATGGTCAGGATAGGAGAGGTTGACTTGGGGGGGTTCAACAGGAAGGTGATGGTGGATTCGCAGCCTCATCATCACGAGTCGTTCTCCAGCTTGAGCTTTGACGCCATTATCGATCATCATCCCCTGGTCAGGGAGCTCGAGGCACCCTACAGGGACATAAGACCGAACTACGGAGCCACGGCCACTATCCTCATCGAGTACCTCCGCGGCGCTGGGATAAAGCCCTCCACTAACTTGGCCACAGCGCTCCTCTACGCCATTAAGACCGATACAGCGAACTTCGAACGTGATGCCACCGAGGAAGACGTGAAGCAATTCCGTTACGTGTTCCATTATGCCAACCTCAATCTGCTGCGAAAGATAGAGCTGTCAGAGCTCAGGGTCTCGGATCTGAGGTATTTTCGGTTGGCCCTGGAAAAGGCCATCATAAGGAGCAAGGGGATCTACGCCCATGTCGGTGAAGTCGACACCCCAGACATCTGCGTCCAGATAGCAGAGTTCTTCATGAGGGTCCACGGGATGGGGTGGGCCTTCGTCTCTGGCGTCCACGGCGGGAAGTTGATAGTCATCATTCGAAATGATGGTTATCGAAAGGACGCTGGGAGGGTGGCGACCAGGGCCTTCGGGAGCCTGGGTTCGGCCGGCGGTCATCGGGGGGCCGCCAGGGCCGAGATCCCCCTGGAAAACCTGCTCGAACGAGGCATCGATGCCAAGGATTCGAGCCTCCAGCGTCTCGTGCGAAAGCGCCTGGATCTCTAGTAGGCGATCAAGGGGGACGGCGTTTCTTGGAGCGGCTTGCCTGTCTGCTGCGCTCTGCTTGGCTCAGGCAGGGCGGAGAGGCCTCGATCGTCCGGGCCTCGGAGGGGCCCCCATGCCCGACTCCCCTTGCGGGGGCGATCCCCCGCCCCCCTGATCAGCTGCGATCTCTGCCCCGTCATGATGAAATTGTTCTCTCCCCCCTTGCGCATGGACTCTCGGTGATTATTATAGCAACGTATTAGCCGGGCGCCAGCGGCGCTGCTATCCAGGACTCCCAAGGGCTTTTCTTGCCCGAATCCTTTTACTGGAGGTGTTCGAAATGAAGGTGAAACCGCTACACGATCGGGTCATCGTCAAGAGGATAGAGGAGGAGGAGAAGACCAAGGGCGGGATCATCATCCCGGACACGGCCAAGGAGAAACCGATTCAAGGGAGGGTGATCGCAGCGGGCAAAGGCAAGGTGACAGACGACGGCAAGGTGCTGCCCCTGGAGGTGAAGGAAGGGGACAAGGTGCTCTTCGGAAAGTATGCCGGCACAGAGGTGAAGATAGACGGCGAGGAACATCTGATCATGCGAGAGGATGATATCCTGGCTATCATCACATGAGGTGCGACTCCGCCGGTGAACCACGCAATGGAAAGCCGAAACAGGTGGGCATTACCCAAGGATTCCCTTGTTGAACTCCCCAGGACCTATGACCCGCTCCTGGACGGTCCTGGCGGATCGAATGTGCATTTCTTGAACATCCGAAGGAGGGTCGACAGAGATGGCTGCTAAGGAGATCAAGTTTCATGAGGTTGCCAGGCAAGAAGTCCTGGAGGGCGTGAATCTGCTTGCGAACACCGTGAAGCTCACGTTAGGCCCCAAGGGGCGAAACGTGGTCCTGGAGAAGACCTTCGGTTCCCCGAAGGTCACCAAGGATGGGGTGACGGTGGCCAAGGAGATCGAGCTCGAGGACAAGTTCG
>CAZOXN010000019.1:0-14723 GCA_964583655.1 uncultured Desulfarculaceae bacterium
GGTCGGTGTGGATGTGAACCCCCCTGGGATATACGTGTGGGGCGAAGGCATCCTGCCTCCGAACACGGCCCCCATCTCGTGGGCCCTTCTGCGGGCCTCCAGGGCCTGGGTCAGATGTCCCGCTATCTGAGTGGCGGCTGGATGGTCCCTCATGTCAACTTCCCAGGCAGGAGTCCATGGGGCGACCTGGGGTCCACGCACGTAGTCAAAGGCAGCCAGCAAGTAGAAGTGAAGGATGTGGGACTGGATATAATTTGACCCCAGCACAAGGTTTCTCAGGAGCCTGGCATTGAAGGGCACCGTCTGCCCTGCCGCCTGTTCGATGGCCATCACCGATGCCAGGCCGTGGGAAACTGGGCAAACCCCGCAGATGCGCTGGGTCAGGACAGGGGCGTCGCTTGGATCTCTCCCCTCAAGGATCTTCTCGAAGCCTCGAAAGAGGGTCCCGGTGCAGTGGGCCGCTACCACCTGCGTTTGGCCCCTCACGGACTCGATCGTTACCTCCACCTTCATGTGTCCCTCTATTCTAGTTACGGGATCCATGATGATCTTAGTCCCCATGACCTTCGCCTCCGAGTATGCGTTATGGGTGAAAGAGGACCTTCGGGTCAGCTCACCGCGGCCGTTGCGGACCCGCCTCCTGTGCTGACCACGGTCACGGTCCTTGGCCTTGTGCCCACCCCGTGAAACACGCCCCTGTAGTCCCGGGACCGGGGCCTGTATGTCATCGGCCCGAAGCCCTCGACTGTCAGCGTGACCGTGCCTGGCTTGGCGTTCGAGGTGGCCTTGACAACCAGCCTTCTCGCCGAGGCCACGTATCTAGCCGAAGTGATGGCCACAGTATCTCGTTTCCGTTCTCGTTCCTGTTCTTCATGGGCGTACAGAGGGGAGAAGCTGTCGGGGAATCCTTTCTCAGTGCACCCCAGACAGATTGCGTTGGCTCCAATGCACCAGTTGGTCTCATTGTTCCACTGCCTGCTCGGGCAGTCGGCCTGCGTCTTGGGGCCCTTGCAGCCAAGCTCCTTGAGGCAAAACCCCTCCACTCCGAAGGTCTTGGCCTTGTCCTTCTCCCTACGCGGGCACTGCTCGTGGACATTCAGATCCTCTCCGGCGAAGAGGTCAGCCGGACGCCTGTACGAATCCAGCCTGGGAAAGACCCCTGCCAGGAGCTGGGCGATGGTCCATACAACCCAGTCAGGATGGGTTGGGCAGCCTGGGATATTGATGGGCGCCAGGCCGGTGAGGTCAGCCACGCCCTTGACCGCCGTGGGGTTCGGTTCCCCTGCGGGGATGCCGCCAAAGGAAGAGCACGTCCCCACACAGAGGATGACCTTGGCGTCTCTGGCCAGATCCGTCACTGCCTCCATTGCCGTGACCTCCGTGTTTCCCTCGGTCCACAGGGTACACGCGTGGCCGCCAAATGCCGTTGGGATTCCCCCCTCTACCGCCAGGATGTACTCCCCGCCAGCAGCCTGTTTCAATGCTTGGACCGCCAGATCTCCGGCGGCTCCCATGAGGTTGGGGTGATAGGCAAGGCGAATGTCGTTGATGAGAAGGTCGGCCACATCCACAGGCGAATAGGCCCCCAGCAGATTGGCCAAGGATACGGTGCATCCCGTGCAACTGGACCCACTGAGCCAGATGACAGTCGGGAGACCGTCCCCACCCACAGCCATGGCCTTCTTGAGCTTGCCCACCACGGACAGCTCGAGCCCGAGGGCGGCCGCAGATCCCATGCAGTACTTGAGAAATGTTCGCCTCTCTATTTGCATAGCTGCCTCCTCAAATGGGACATGGATTCGACCCCTGCATCCTTCCTGAAAGGCCGAGCGGAACCTCCGTAATCCCTATGAAGCAACACTCATGCCGTGTTGTCCAAACTCTCTAATGCATTGATAACTCTCTAAAAATGGCAACGACCCCAGCACACATCAAAAAGAACCATACGAAACTGGTTCTTTTTGGTCAAGATTGTACGATATGACACCCAAACACCCCCTTAGGTTCCAGCGAGTCAATGAAGAGGGTCCTTGACCCTCGATGGTTCGTGTCTCAACGAGGACCAGGGAACCTGAGCCATAATATCCGGTCCAGGAGGCCGCCGGTGGCTAGGATGGCAAAGATTGGGTTGTTCTCGTGGAAGGAAGTCGAGGTCCGGTCTGATTTGGATCGGTTGAGGATGGTGCTGGAGATGATGCCGGACGGGGGGTTGATGATGGAGTTGGAGGCGCATCGAGACAAGGGGCTGGACGACTCTCCGTTGCGGGCGATGTAGGACTCTTTGTTGGCATGGGTGGTCTATGAGCATCCGTGGATCGAGTCGCTGAGGCGTGAGCTCAGGCGCAAGGCTGGGCTCAGGGAGTTATTGGGGCCGCGTGGCCTTCCACGTTCATCGAGGAGGTGTCCCGAGACATTCACGGCGCGACCATGGCTTACATGATATTGCCACTTTAAGGGCTCTATGATAGGTTTATCGCGGGGTTGCCGGGGAAAAAAGGGCTCTTTGGTGAAGGGCGTGGGCTGCACCCCACGACACGGAGAGCGAGGAAGATCGGGGCGAGCCTTTTTCCGGTTGGAGGCACCAAGGAGGTGTGGGATGGACGACCTCAGGGGAAGTGACAAGGAGGGCATGGAGGCAACGGGAGTGGGTAATGCCCCAGCGACAGGCCCCTCTCATGGGAGCGGGGGCATGTCTTCGAAGAGAAAACCTGATAACTCTCCACAAAGGGGTGCAGAAGTGGAGGGAAGTGCAGGTCTGGTATTGGCCAGGCTTGGGGACCGTCTCATAGCCCTCGTATTGGACACGGCCTTGCTCTTGGCCCTCCTGGCCGTCATCGGAATGTATTCGGCCTCTAGATGGGGTGGAGTGACGGAGCAAGGATTCTCCTTGGAGGGGAAGCCGGCGATGGTATCCCTGGGCGCCATCTTGGTGTTCGGCTTCGCATACCATTGGCTCCTGGAGGGGCTTGCCGGCGCCACCCTGGGCAAGCTCATCATGGGCCTGCGTGTGAGGGGAACCCTTGGAAAGGCGTGCGGGCTCAAGGCCTCCCTGGTCAGGAATCTGCTGCGCGTTGTGGACGGTCTCGGATTATACTTGGTTGGGCTCTTCGTGGCGCTTTTTTCCAAGCGTCGCCAGAGAATCGGCGATCATTTGGGGGGGACGGTGGTGGTGGAGCATCCCACACCAACTGCCCTCAGGGCTGCGACTGTGTTCTTGTGGCTTGTGGCGGTGGGTTCTGGGATATGGTTTTCCTACACCATACATCGTGAGGCAATCCTGGCAGGATCCGGGAGGTCGGCCGCCGGGGTCGGGGCTGCAACCCAAGAGAGAGGATCCTCCGTGGCAACGTCCGGCGATCTCCGAGGCGTGAGTGCGGCCGTGGCTTCCCAGGCCCTCTCCATAGTAAACCTGGCACTCGTCGAGGAAGAGGGCGGACCAGAGCGGCCGGATGTCCGCTTCAAGCCCGGCCAGAAGGTCTACGCTAGGTTTCAGGTAGTCGGCTTTGGCACAGACTCCCAGGGTCAGGCGGAGCTGTTTTTCGACGTTGTGGCTTTGGACCCTGAGGGTTTGCGTCTATACGAGAACTGGAGGCCCACATTCCGGGGGTCGCCTCCGAATCCCAAAGACCCGATCCCCGCGACCATGGAGTTAGAGATCCCTGGGTTCGCCCCGGCAGGGGTCTACAAGCTGGTCATCAAGGTAAAGGACGCGGTCAAAGACGTCGACGCGGAACTCGTCAGGGAGTTCTCCGTTGGACCGACTCAGGTGGTGGCTCCAAGGGGGCTGGAGGTCAGGGATTTTGTATTCTCGGCAAGCGAGGACGGACCCGCTCTTGCACGAGCACAGGTGCAGGCAGGACAGAGGCTGTACATGGCCTTCAAAGTGGCTGGAATGGTATTCCGGGATGATCGCCCGGCCCTTTCCGTGGACATGCAGGTGTTTGATCCAGATGGGGATTTGGTCTTGAACAAGCCTCGAATCATTCAGCTCCGGGATCCGCTGGTATATCACCCGGCTACTTTTTTTACCCGCGTGACCTCCTGGGTGGATTTCCCGGATGAGACGACCAAGGGGATTTACGTTGCTCGCTTTCTTCTGATGGACGAGAACTCCGGAAACAAAGTCACCCACGAGGCCAGATTTGAGGTGAAGTGAGGTCCCGGCAGAGGCCTTTGAGACACAGTCTGTCCTGCGGATGTTAGTCAAGGAAGTACATCTGTCCTGGGCTGAATTCCTACTGCCGGCGGAGGGTCAGGTAGCGTAGAGGCGGTGGCCCAAGAGAGGATCGCAGCTCGGCACTCGAGGATCCCACGCCCTTGGTCGCGGTGTCCTCGGCCACCTCTTGCGGGAGACCCTGCTCTTCGCCGTCTCCCCATTGATCACATGGTGGATCGCGCAAGGGGCATCCGGGCTGGCTCGTCTCGGCATGCCCCTGGCTTTACACCCCGTCTCCACCCCTGGGGACTTCGGTCACCATCGACGTCCGCTGACACTCCTCGAGACAGGAGCGCTGGAGTGGAGGAGCTCCATGGACATCGATGTCCTCAACGGGCAGTGTCGAGACATGGGCGCCCCAAGAGAGCCATCAGGCGTCAAATCCAGATCGAGCGGCTGCCGTTTCCGTAGGGGAATTCCGTAGAGGGAAGAGTGTCGGCAAAGTGCCTGAGCAGTCCCCAGAGGAGGCACCCGGAATGTGAGCCGCGATGGAGCAGGCAGCAAGCCATGGGGAGGTTGCCTATGGGCATGGCGATGGAACCCATCCGGGGAGCTCCAGCTGTCTCCTGACGAGGGAGGTCTTCCAGTACCGTCTTGTGGGGGAAGAGAACGAGGCTGTGGCTGTTTCCGCTGTGCTCAAGCACTCTTGCGCGTTTCCTCTTGCAAACTTCGCTCGGGTATGCTATTAAAAGGGTTCAGATTTCGCCATTTGTCTCTCTTGAAGCCAGGGGCCCCGCGGGGTCTTCATTTTTCTTGGAGAGATAGAGCCAACAGGAGGTGAGGAGGTGCAAGGGTGCCTAATGTGACGATGAAACAGCTTCTGGAGGCAGGTGTGCACTTCGGGCATCAAACAAGGCGGTGGAACCCGAAGATGAAGCCTTACATCTTCGCGGACAAGAACGGTATCTACATCATAGACCTCCAGAAGACCGTCCGGCTCATGAAACGAGCCTACCAGTTCGTGAGGGATACGGTGGCGGAGGGCAAGAGCGTGCTCTTTGTTGGCACCAAACGCCAGGCCCAGGAGGCCATCCAGGAGGAGGCCACACGCTGCAACATGCCGTACGTCAACAACCGGTGGCTGGGCGGGACCATGACGAATTTCCAGACCATCAGGAAGGGCATCGAACGGCTCAAGGAACTGGAGGCCATGACCGAGGAGGGGCGTCTGCGGGAGTACCCCAAGAAGGAGGCCCTCAAGCTCGAGAAGGAGAGGGAAAAGCTGAGGAAGAATCTCGGCGGCATAAAGGAGATGGGGGAACTCCCAGGGGTCGTTTTCGTGGTGGATTCGCGCAAGGAATACATAGCAGTTCGAGAGGCCCGAAAGCTGGGTATCCCGGTCGTTGGCATCGTGGATACCAACTGCGATCCTGACGAGATCGACTATATCATCCCGGGCAACGACGACGCCATCAGGGCCATAAGGCTCTTCACCTCCTTGATGGCTGATGCCTGCTTGGAGGGTCTCGCCCTGAGGGAGGAGGCCCTCCAGGGGGTACAGGCATCTGAGGCTGAGCCGCCCGCCGAGGGGGGCGTCGAGGTGAGCGCGTCTCCCAGCGAACAGGAGGTGGTGGAGCCCGTCTCGCAGGCCGACTGGGGCAGGGGCGAAATGGAGGGGGATCTCTTGTGATCACCTGATGGCGGCCTCAGCAAGTGAACAGGGGCACGGAATTCGAGGCTACGTGGAGGATGCGACGTGAAGGTTGATGCCGGTGCAGTGAAGGAACTGCGCGAGAGGACTGGGGCGGGTATCATGGACTGTAAAAGGGCCCTGACAGAGGCGCAAGGCGATCTCACCAAGGCCATAGAGGTCCTTAGAAAGACCGGGGCCATAGCGGCTGCCAAGAAGTCCGGGAGGGCGGCCAGAGAAGGGATCATCGGATCCTATGTTCACTTTGGCGGGAAAATCGGGGTCTTGGTGGAGCTCAACTGCGAGACCGATTTCGTGGCCAGTACCCCAGAATTCAAGGATCTGGCCAAGGACTTGGCCATGCAGGTCGCCTCGGCCAATCCGTTGTACGTGGCAGAGGAGGATATACCGGGGGATGTCTTGGCCAGGGAGCGGGAGATATACTTGGAGCTCGCCGCGCGCGAGGGAAAGCCGCAGAAGGTCTTGGATAGGGTGGTTGAAGGGAAACTCAAGAAGTTCTTCTCCCAGGTCTGCCTCTTGGAGCAGCCCTTCGTGAAACAGGACGATATCACAGTGAAGGAGAGGATACAGAGGACGGTTGCCATCTTGGGCGAGAACATAGTGGTCCGCCGCTTTGCCAGGTTCCAAGTGGGCGAGAGTCTGGAGCGGTGAGCGGAGCCCGGAGCACCCCCCAATGAGGCCAAAGTACCGAAGGATTTTGCTCAAGCTGAGCGGGGAGGCCCTGATGGGAGATCAGGGCTTCGGCATCCACCCGGCGGTCATGAGGGAGATCGCCCAAGAGATAAAGCAGGTGGTGGACCTGGGGGTGCAGGTAGGGGTGGTCATCGGCGGTGGGAACATCTTCAGGGGGCTGACGGCCAGCGCTCAGGGGATGGATCGGGCCGCCGCGGACCAGATGGGCATGCTGGCCACGGTCATAAACGGCCTGGCCCTCCAGGACTCCTTGGAGGGGCTCGGGGTGCCCACCAGGGTCCTCTCTGCCATCGAGATGAGGCAGATCGCCGAGCCCTACATAAGGCGGAGGGCGACGCGTCACCTGGAAAAAGGTCGAGTGGTCATCTTCGTCGCCGGTACAGGCAACCCATATTTCACCACAGATACAGCGGCGTCGCTGAGGGCCCTGGAGATAGGTGCCGATGTCATTCTGAAGGCCACGAAGGTCGATGGGGTATACGACAGGGACCCAATCCTGGACCCAAAGGCGCAGAAGCTGGAGGAACTGGCCTATATGGAGGTCCTGGAGAGGGACCTGAAGGCCCTGGACGCCACCGCAGTGTCCCTCACCAAGGAATCGCGCATACCCATCATCATCTTCAACCTCAGGGTCAAGGGAAATGTCAAGCGGGTCATCATGGGCGAGAGGGTGGGAACTCTCATACGGGGGTAGGCCATGGTAGAGGAGATCATTGGCGAGTTGAAGGCCGACATGGACAAGATAATCTCACAGCTCAAGAAGGAGTACGATCGTGTGAGGACGGGAAGGGCATCGCTTTCCCTGTTGGATGGGATCCGAGTGGACTACTACGGTACGTCTACCCCTTTGAACCAGGTGGCGACCCTTTCGATACCCGAGCCACGACTCATGACCATCCAGCCCTGGGACAAGGGGGTCCTGGCTGACATCGAAAAGGCCATACAGAAGTCCGAGCTGGGCTTGACCCCCATGAACGACGGGAAGGTGATTCGTATCTCCATTCCCCCCCTCACTGAGGAGAGACGCAAGGAACTGGTGAAACTCGTGCGCAAGATGGCGGAAGAACGGAAGGTTGACCTCCGCAACAGGAGGCGTGAGGCCAATGAGATGCTCAGGGAGCTGAAGAAAGAGAAGGAGATCACAGAGGACGAGCTCTTCAGATATCAGGAGGACGTGCAGGAGATCACCGATCAGTACGTGAAGAAGGCCGAGGATGTGCTGAAGGGAAAGGAAAAGGAGATACTGGAGATCTGAACGCATGGTGTCGGAGTGTTCGATGCCATGGTGCTTCCAGGATGCATGATCGTTGACCAGTGACGGCGTGAAAGGGAGCTAGAAGGGATCTCGCTGGAATCGAGGGTGTGCTGGTCTCTTGTGGAGGCGCTTCTCGCGAGGGCGCCTTTTTTGTTTCCGAACTCCTAGATGTTTCGAGGGGTTCAACCTTGCTTGGGCCTTTGACGGATGTTATACTGGCACACACAAGGGGGCCTGATCATGCGGGAAATCCGGTTTGAGAATCTTCCCAGGCACCTGGCCATCATCATGGATGGCAACGGCAGGTGGGCGCAGCGTAGGTCCCTCCCGAGGGTCGAGGGTCACAAGAAAGGGGCGGATTCGGTGCGCACCGTCGTGCGGGCATGCAGGCGCTGGGGGATCCCGGTCTTGACCCTATTCGCCTTCTCCACGGAGAACTGGAATCGTCCGCTGGATGAAGTCGAGGCGCTGATGGATCTCCTCGTGGAGTATCTGGAGACAGAGCGCCAGGAGATGATGGATCGTGGCATCAAGCTCCAGGTGATAGGACGCGTAGAGGATTTCCGTCAGGACATTCAGAGGGCCCTTCGGGAGAGCGTGGAGGCGACCGCGGGGAACGATGGGATGATCTTGAACCTCGCCCTCAGTTACAGCGGTCGATCGGAGATCCTCCGAGGTGTATCTCGCGTGGTGGAGGAGGTGCGGGGCGGGAGGGTGGACCCAGAGGAGATCTGCGAGGAGTTGTTCTCTGAGTGCTTGGATACAAGGGGGCTTCCGGATCCCGATCTCCTGATACGGACCAGCGGCGAGCGGAGGATCAGCAACTTCTTCCTATGGCAGATGGCCTATACCGAGATATACTTCACTGACACCCTTTGGCCGGATTTCTCTGAGGAGGAGCTCCTGGAGGCGCTCAGAGACTACGAGAGGAGGGAGCGGAGGTTCGGGAAGATCAGCGAGCAGCTTCGGGCATCATCGCCTTGAAGAGAGAAGAAGTGTCTATTGGACGTGGAATCCAGCTCAAGAGATGGACTACTGCACTGGTCGTTCTGGGAGGGGTGGTGCCCCTCCTCATCTGGGGGGGGCAGTGGCCGTTTCTGGTCCTCTGTTTCGTGGTGGTCGTCCTGTGTCAAGTCGAGTACGGCCGGCTCTCCGGGGTTGCCGAGAGTCGCCTGAGGAGGGCAGTCGAGGTCCTGGTGGCCTTGTGCATGCCATTGGCGGCAATGGCGGCGGGAGAGCGTGCCCTCATGATGGCGCTGGTGGGAAGCCTGTTCTTCTGGATGACCGTGGAGATGCTCGGCCGCGCCCAACTGGATGGTGTCCTGCAAGACCTTGGGACTCGTATGCTGGGCTATATCTATGGGGCAGTGCTCCCATCCTATTTCGTCCTGATATGGAGGGCTCCCGAAGGTATACGCTGGATCCTCCTCACCATCGCGGTCACGGCTGTGGGAGACACAGCGGCCTACTACGCGGGGAGCTTCTGGGGGAGGCACAAACTGCGACCGCGCATAAGCCCGCATAAGACCGTCGAAGGGGCCCTTGCCGGGCTCGCGGGCAATCTGTTGGGTGGCCTCGCGTGCGCGGCTGCACTATTCCCCAGCCGGCTGACCACTGCAGGGTTGCTCCTTCCCCTTGCCATCGGGGTCGCTGGTCAGTTGGGGGATCTGTGCGAGTCCATGCTCAAGCGGGCTGCGGGTGTCAAGGATTCAGGAGGGATCCTTCCCGGCCATGGGGGAGTCCTGGATCGGTTGGACAGCCTCCTGTTCTCCGCACCTGTGGTGTATTACTGGGTCGTCTCTTGAGCTAGCCAGGGAAAGGCTCGATCGATGGCTCACAGACAGCGAAAGGGCATCGCCATCTTGGGTTCCACTGGGTCCATTGGCCAAAGCGCGCTGAAGGTGATCTCCCGGTATCCTGAGAGATTCAATGTGGTGGCCTTGGCTGGAGGCGAGAACCTCGAGAAGATGGTGGAGCAGGTAATTGAGTTCAGGCCCCTCATGGCGAGCATGGCACGTGAAGAGATGGCCAAGGCCCTGAAGGAAAGGGTCAAGGGGAAGGTCCATCTGGATGTGCTCCACGGAGAAGAGGGGTTGGGGGCTGTGGCCACCCATCCCCAAAGCCAGACGGTGGTCTCCGCCCTCGTAGGGGCCGCGGGTCTGAGGCCGACCCTGGACGCCATCAAGGCAGGCAAGGACGTGGCCCTGGCCAACAAGGAGACCATGGTGATGGCGGGGCAAATTGTGATCAGGGAGGCGCGCGAAGCTGGGGTGAGGATCCTCCCTGTGGATAGTGAACACAGCGCCATCTTTCAAGCCTTGCAAGGTCACCGCAAAGAGGATGTGCGTCGCATCATCCTCACCGCCTCTGGGGGGGCGTTTCTGGGCCTGCCGAGGGAGCGGCTGGAAGAGGTGACCCCCGAGGAGGCCTTGGAGCACCCCAACTGGAAGATGGGCCAAAAGGTCACGGTCGACTCTGCTTCGCTCATGAACAAGGCCCTGGAGGTCATCGAGGCGAGGTGGCTGTTCGATATCCCGCCGAGCAAGATCCATGTCCAGATCCACCCGCAAAGCATCGTTCATTCCATGGTGGAGTATATAGACGGGTCGGTCATCGCCCAGATGGGGATCCCCGACATGCAGATCCCCATCGCTTACGCCCTGGCCTTTCCGGAGAGGATCAAGACCGGTCTGCCGCCCCTGGACCTCTTCAAGGTCGGGCCCCTGACGTTCATGGAGCCGGAAAGGGAGCGTTTTCCGGCCCTGGATCTGGCTTACGAGGCCTTGAGACACGGTGGCCCGATGTGCGCAGTCCTGAACGGGGCCAATGAGGAGGCCGTGTGGGCCTTCCTGAGGGGCGAGATCCGCTTTACGGGCATCGTCAACGTGGTTCGCCAGGTCATGGATCGCTGCAAGGAGGAAGAGATCCAGGGAGACGACCTCGCTGGCATATTGGAGGCTGACCGGAGGGCTCGGGACGCGGCCCGCTCCCTGATCAGAGGGGGATATTGAGGATGTCGAGCCTGTTGTGGGCCTTAGTGGCCTTCGGGATACTGATCTTCTTTCACGAGCTGGGTCACTTCTTGGTGGCCAAGGCCATGCGGGTGCGGGTGCTGACCTTCGCGTTGGGGTTCGGGCCTAAACTGTTGAAGGCCACTTGGAGGGGAACCCAGTACGCGGTTTGCGCCGTCCCTTTGGGGGGGTATGTGAAGATGATGGGCGAGGACCCTGACGAGGAGGTCTCCTCGGAGGAATCGGCCTACTCGTTCTCTGCCCAATCCATCTGGAAGCGTTTCCTCATCGTCGTGGCGGGCCCACTGTTCAACCTCTTTCTCGCGGTCGTGATCCTGTGGGTCTTCTTCATAGGAGATGTCCCTTACCTGACCTCTCGCGTTCAGGACGTCCTGGAGGGATACCCCGCTGCCGAGGCAGGGCTTCAGCCGGGAGACCTGATAGTGGCGGTGGACGGCGACCAGATCCACCGCTGGCAGGATGTCATAGAGAGGGTTACCCAGAGTGACGGAAAGCCCTTGCGGATTTCCTTTGAGAGAGACGGTGGCATCCATGAAGCGACGGTGATCCCAAGGCCGCGCACGGTGGTAAGTCGTTACGGGGACGAGATCCAATTGTGGCAGATAGGGGTGACCTCAGCGGGAGAGGTGGCCACAGAGAGATTCGGAGTTGGGAAGGCCTTTGTCCAGGCGTGCGTTTGGACCTGGGACAAGTCCTGGTTCACTCTCCGGACCTTGGGCCGCTTGGTAGCGGGAAAGGAGTCCCTGAAGAACATAGGAAGCCCTTTGTTGATTGGGATGGAGGCGGGCAAACAGGCGCAGATAGGGGCTGCAAGCTATTTCAGTTTCATCGCCTTTATCAGCGTGATCCTCGCGGTGATGAACCTCCTGCCCATTCCGATTCTCGATGGAGGGCACCTCCTCTTCTTCGCTGTGGAGGGACTGGTGAGGAGGCCGATGGACAAGAAGGTTCGCGGGGCGGCCCAGTATGTTGGTATCTGTATCCTTGCCTGCATTATGGCCTGGGCCATATACAGGGACTTGGATCGTCTTTACTACCTCAAGACCAAACAAGGGGAGCCCACTGCTGTGGAATCACCTCAAGCGCCCCCTGTGCCCCGAGAGGGACCATGAGGGTGTTGGCGCTGGAGTCCTCCACCGCTGCTGGCAGCATCGCCCTGGTGGACGGAGACGAGCTCAGGGCGGAGATATGGTTTTCCAACTCCAGGACGCACTCGGAGCGAATCCTCCGCTGGGTGGACCAGGTGCTGAGAGAGGGTCTTCTCAAGGGGAAGGATCTGGAAGGGATCGCGGTGGGTCTTGGGCCGGGCTCCTTCACAGGGCTCAGGATCGGCCTTTCCTCTGCCAAGGGGCTCGCCTTTGCCCTGGGGATTCCGTTGGTCGGTATCCCGACCCTGGAGGCCTTGGCCCACAACCTCCCCTACTTTCCAGGGTCGGTCTGCGCAATGTTAGATGCGCGAAGGGCCATGGTATACGGTGGTCTCTTCAGGGGAGGGGGTGATGGGCTCGGTCCGAAAAGCGAGGGGCCTTACGGGCTGTGGGAGGTCTCCTCGTGGGTGCAGTCTTTCTCGGGACCGACGGTGTTCGTGGGTGACGGGGCCGTCGCATACAGGGAGGATATTCGGGCCATAATGGGGGATCTCGCCCTGTTCGCCCCTCCGGAGTTGATCCATCCCAGGGCTTCGGTGGTGGCGCGTCTGGGTCGTGAGCGTCTGGCCTCGGGGGAAGCCGACGACCTGGACTCGCTAGCACCTTTGTATCTGCGGAGTTCGGAGGCGGAAAGGGTGCGCCAGGAGGGAGCGGGGGACCGTCTCCCGAACGGTTAGGTCCTCGGACGATTCCTCGCTGACGCGGGGCAAGAGTGCCCTTTGTCCCCGATCCCCGAGTTTCGCTGGATGAGCGGTGGGCACTTGCCGAGGGTGATGGCCAATGGAACGCCAGGCCTTCATGGCCGGGGAGGGCTGGGTGTTGCCCGCCTCTCCAGCGGGAAAGGGGAACCATGGAGTGAGCAAAGGGAAGGGACATGGCGGCTCCTGCTGCAGCGACATGACACCGGTGGATCATGGCCACGCGACGAGCGAGATTGACATCGGGGAAGCGATGGATTATAGTGACCCGTCTATACGACCCGACAGGTCGGACTTCTAACGAGTCGAGCGATGGAGCCCAAGGACATTGAACTGATTGAAAAGCTGTCGCCTGTGGTACCGGAACTGAAGGCCTTGATAGAGGAACACGAGGCGTTGGAGAGGGAGCTAGAGAAGTATAACACAAGACGCTATCTGACTTCTTCGGAGGAGATGGAGAAGAAGCGCATACAGAAGCTGAAACTCATGGGGAAAGACAGGATCGAGGAGATCCTGTCTTCATACCGAAGAGGCGTTTCGGATGACCGCGCTGGGTAGATAGTTATGAGCCGGTCTGAATCGCTGATTCAAGGATAAGAAGGGGTGGTTTGACGACCATGGCAGTGAGGATCCGATTGGCGAGGATGGGGACGAAGAAGAGGCCATTCTATCGAGTGGTCGTGGCACATTCTGAGGCCCCTAGGGACGGGCGCTTCATCGAACAAGTCGGCTATTACGATCCCAGGCAGGAACCACCGGTGGTCTGGCTCGATTCGCAGAGGCTGGAGCGATGGTTGCAAGACGGGGCCGAGCCCACCGAGACGGTGATGCGCCTGATCAGGAAGGTCAAGGGCTCGTCCCCATCTGCTACTTGAGGACAAGTTGTCGGGGTAACCATGATCTGTGAGGTTGGGAGCCTATTGCCGGCGCGGAGGTGACAATGGAGGTGAATCTCAAGGAGTTAGTCAAGTACATCGCACAGGCCTTGGTGGATTACCCCAACGAGGTGGAGGTCTCAGAGATCGAAGGATCGACTACTTCGGTCATTGAGCTCAAGGTGGCCAAGGAGGACTTGGGAAAGGTGATTGGCAAACAGGGCCGGACTGCCCGAGCCATGCGAACGATTCTCAGCGCGGCCTCCACCAAGATAAAGAAGAGGTCTGTATTGGAGATCATCGAATAGGCCGGCGGTGTCAGAGGAGGGGGCTCCTAGCCTTAGGGGTGGTAATTCGCCCCCATGGTGTTCGAGGAAAGATCCAGGTGGATTGCCATGGGGTCGTCGCCCAGGAGATCCTGACCCTGACAGAGGTCCGCATCGGTCCCAAAAGCGACCACCTCACCGCGTATCGCGTCCTACGCATCCAGCCCTACAAAGGGCTCTTGATCTTGGAGCTGGAAGGCTTCACCCATCAGGTGGCCCTCTCCTCTCTCGGCCAGACCGTGTGGGTTGATAGGGCCCAGCTGCCTCCTTTGGAGGAGGGGGAGTACTATTGGGAGGACTTGGTTGGGTTGCGCTTGGTGACCGAGGGGGGCGAGGAGGAGGGTACTGTGGAGGCTGTAATGGCCACGGGGAGCAACGAGGTGCTGGTATGCAGTTGCAGAGAGAGGGAGATCCTGGTCCCTTTCATCGATGACGTCGTGGTCCGAGTGGATCTTGACCAGGGGGTGGTAGTGATCCGTGCCCTGGACCAGTGGATGTGAACATGGAGTTCCACATCTTGACGATCTTCCCTGGTATGTTCGAGTCCCCGTTGAGGTGGGGTGTCCTAGGCAAGGCCTTGGAGCGAGGTCTTGTGCGGATGAGGTTACACGACATCAGGGCCCACGCCGCTCCGCCCCATAGGGCGACCGACGACTATCCGTACGGGGGGGGAGAGGGGATGGTGATGAAGCCCGAGCCCATCTATGCCTGTGTCGAGGCGGCCAGGACCCAGGGGGCTCAGGGCCCGGTGATACTGCTGAGCCCTCAAGGGGAGGTCTTCCATCAGGCCATGGCAAGGGAGTTCTCAAGATTGCCGGGAATGATCCTG
>CAZOXN010000020.1:0-14669 GCA_964583655.1 uncultured Desulfarculaceae bacterium
CCCAGAGCGCCAACGAGGTGGCCGCTGTCATCGCCCATGAGCTCTCACATGTCAAACACAGGCACACGGCCCAGATGATCGGAAAGGGGACGCTGGTCAGCCTGACGAGCCTGGCAGCCATACTGGTGGGGGCAGTGGCCACGGGAGGGGAGGGTGGCCAAGCCGTGATGGCAGGGGCGCTGGGGGCCGGACAGGCGGCCCAGCTCGCCTTCACGAGGGAGTTCGAGGAAGAGGCCGACCGGTTCGGGCTCTTCTACATGTACCAGGCTGGTTACGACCCCAGGGGGCTCCTGGACTTCTTCGCCACGATGAACAGGGAACAGCGCCTCCTCACATCCAGGATCCCTCCGTACCTCCTGACACACCCCATGGTCCCCGAGCGCATGGACCAGATCGAGAACCTGATCCGCGTCCATCGTCTCGAGGTCAGGGAGCCGAGGGAGGAGCCCGACTTCTATAGGTTCCAAGGGATTCTTCAGGCCGAGGTGGGCGAACCAACCCAGACCATCCCCCTGCTCAAGCAGAGGGTGGAGGATCGGCCCGACGACCCTCGACGCTGGCATCAACTGTCCCTGACCTACATAAGGAGCGGGTGGACCAACGAGGCACTTAAGGCCCTGGAGAAGGCTGTGTCCTTGGATCCTGGCCTCTGCCCGGCCTGGGTGGATCTGGGGGCCCTCCTGGCGAGGTTGGAGAGGACAGAGGAGGCCCAGGAAGCCTTCAGGCGTGCCATCGCCTTGAGGCCCGGGTACGCCCAGGCATACGTGGAGTGGGGCAAGATGCTCCTGCGAAAGAACCAGGCGGCCGATGCGTCGGCCCTCCTGGACAAGGCCATATCCATGGATCCCAACCTGATCGTGGCCCACGAGTTGCGCGCCAGGGCCAGGAAGGAGCTGAAGGACGAGGCGGGCTTCCACGAGGAGATGGCCTCCTATTGCGAGAAGCTGGACCGGTCCTTGGATGCGATCCGGCACCTGAGGCTGGCCCTCAAAATCCACGGGGAGAACACCCCGAAAGGCGAGGAGATCAAGAGAAGGATAGATATCATTCGATCTTCCTGAGCTTTTTCCCTCAACCCATTTCGGCCGGTCCAAAGGCCGGAGGGAGAAGAGCGGACAGCAGGTCGGGTCCCTTAGGTGACGGAGGCAAAGATGAAGTGGGTTGTGGTCCTCTTCGGGGTCTTGGCTGCATTGAGCCCGGGGCGGGCTTGGGCGTCGGATGCGCCTGAGGCCTACGTGACCGGGATGCAGCTTGCGAAGGAGGGCAGGTACCAGGAGGCCCTGGCCTTGCTCCAGCAGGTTGCCAGAGAACACCCTCGTTACCCCGGGCTCAATTACAACATGGGGAACGTCCTCTTTCGCCTGGCAGAGTACTCGGAGGCGGAAAAGGCGTACAAGAGGGCCATCCGCGACGACCCGGGGGATGTGGACGCTCACTACAATCTCGCCATGACTTACAGCCTACTGGACGAGATGGGGAAGGCCCTCGAGACCCTTCAGGAAGTGGTCAGGATCCGCCCCGAGGACGGGGAGGCCCATTACCGTCTCGCCATGGGCTACTTCTCCTTGCGGGATTGGGAACGCAGCAGGTTTCACCTCCAGAAGGCCAAGGCCGCGGGCTACCCGGTGCCACGGGACCTGGAAAAGGCCCTGAGGGCAAATCTGCCCTCCCCCGCGGGAAGCGGCAAGGCACCGACTCGGTGACGTGAAAAGAAGCACAATCCTCAAGTCTCGGGCATTTATCCAGGGGGGAGTGGCCACGGTCGCCCTTGCGGCTTCTACCCTTGGAATGCTCCTTCGGGTCGAGCCCATTGCCACCTTCTATTACGCCTTGGCATGGTGGCCTTTCATATTGGCCCTGGACGCCCTGACACTGGCCCTCAGGGGCGACTCCCTCATCTCCAGGAACCCGAGGGGGTTCTTGGTCTTGTCCCTCATCTCCGTTCCTTTTTGGCTGGTCTTCGAGGCATGGAACCTCGGTATGAAGAACTGGTATTACGTGGGGGCAGACCAGTCCTGGTTCGTCCGGTGGGTGGGATACACCGTCTCCTTCGCCACTGTCCTTCCCGCGATCTTCGAGGCCGCGGCACTGGTGGCCGCAACCGGCTTGTTCGAGAGGGTGCTGGTCCGTCCCATCCGAGTGGGACCTTGGCTTTACGTTTGGTTCTGGGCACTGGGGGGGACACTCCTGATCTTGCCGCTCATGCTCCCCGAGTACGGCTTCCCAGGGATCTGGTTGGGGTTCATCTTTCTCTTGGAGCCATTCAATCATCGTTTTGCGGCCAAGAGCCTCCTCCGGCAGTGGGAGGAGGGCTCGCTCAGGACGGTCTTCCGGTTGCTCGCGGGCGGGCTCATATGCGGGCTCGCCTGGGAGGCCTTCAACATCCACGCCCTGACCAAATGGATCTACACCGTGCCGTTCTTCGAGGGGTCGAAACTGTTCGAGATGCCTCTGGCTGGGTTCCTGGGATTTCCGCCCTTTGCGGTAGAATGCTATGTGATGATCCAGTTCTTGGGGATATTTCGTCTTTCAGCCGTCCCCAGGGCTGTCGCGTGGGGTGCGTCCTTGGCCGTGGGCCTGGGGTCCCTGGGTATGTTCCACCTGCTGGACACTCACACGGTCAACTCCCTCCAACCCCGTGTCTCACATCTCCAGGAGCTAGCCCCCCAAGAGGCAGCCCTGCTCCAAAGGGCTGGGGTGGACCGCATGGACCTGTGGGTGGAGAGCCCGGGCGGGCTGAAAGGGAGACGAGGGGATCTGGTGGCGCACGGCCTCTCCCGGGAGGCGCTGGAACGGTGGGAAGACCTAGCCATAATGGCTACCCTCAAGGGCATGGGTACCGAGAACCTCAAGCTCATGCTGGCCGCGGGGGTGGGTTCCCTCCGGGACCTGGCCAGGCAAGACCCTAGGGACCTGGGAGAGAGGATGCGCGATCTACAGAGATCCGAGGGCTGGGGCAGGCAGCCGCCCAGGGACGCCCAGGTCTCGATATGGGTGAACGAGGCCAAGAGGGCCCAAGCCCCCAAGCGAAACCGTTGCGAGTGAGGTCTGTGATGGGAGAGATCAAGAGCACCATAGATCTGGTCATGGAGAGGACCAAGGGGATGACCCTGAGCGGGGAAGAGAGGAGACACCTGGAGGAGGAGAGGGAGGAGCGAATGGCCCAGGGGCTCTCGGCCAGGTACCTTCAAGGGGACGTGGGCCTGGAGGAATTGGTGAGGAAGACCGAGGGATCTTCGGCCCCGTTCCGACGGGCCGTTCTCGACTCCATGGTCGAGGCCCTTGTTCCAGGGGGGGAGGAGTTCCCTAGGGCCTTGGACGCCCTGGAACGCCTCAAGGGCAAGGAGCTGCAAGGGCCACTCAAGCGGGCGCGAGACCTCTCTCTGCAGTTCGCCCACGCCGTGCAGAAGAGGAGGCGGAAGCTCAAGGCCGAGTTGTGGGACGAGTTGGCTCAGAGGGGTGTGAAAGGCTCTGCCGTGGAGCCGAACGTGGATGCCTCCCCCAGGTGGAAGGAGACGGTAGAGGAACTGCAGCGGGAATTCGAACCCAGGCTACAGGAACTCAAGGAGTCGGCGCTGGCCAGGCTGTGAAAGAAAGAACGACGCAGGATACGGGTGACGGAGAGTGACGGTTGGCAACGAAGTGCCTTGCGCCCATGCCGACGGGACTTGCCCTGGATTCATGGACCTTCTATAAGTGCCAGAATCTACCTTTCTACGTCCCTCCTTCCAGCGTGCGTCATGAGTCGTGCATCCTGGATCCTGGATCATGCATCGTGCACCCCTTCACGGGCCGAGTTACAGGTAGGGGTAGTACATCTCCCTTATGACCTGATAGTTCTTCTTTATGCGCTCCCGCCCCACCACTGGGCTACCGTGCCCCGGGAGGAGCAGTTCGACGTCCAGCTTGGCCAGTCTCTCTATGCTCTGGATGAGGGCCTGCCCGTCCCCTCCCGGGAAATCCGTGCGGCCCACTCCCATCTCGAAGACCACGTCCCCCGTGAACAGGGCCTTGCGAGAAGGCCAGTAAAGGCAGATGGAACCCGGGGAGTGCCCCGGGGTCTCCAGGACCTCGAGGGTCTCACCCCCGAGGACCAGTTCCCCCTCCTTGAGGAAGAAGTCCAGGTGCAGCCGAGGCGGGGGCATACCCATCATCCTGTAGAGTTCCTCCCCCACATCCCGGACGAAGGCATCGTCCTTCATCCCCATGGCCTTCCATACTGGCCTACGTTCGAAGGCCTCCAGGCCTTCCGCATGGTCAGGGTGGGCGTGGGTGCAGATGACCCCCTGGATGAGGTCCTCACGGATGCCATCGAGCCTCAGGGATTGGAATAGGTGGTTGATGAACGCCATGTGCCCTGGATCTATGAGGACAACAACGCCCCCGCGGATCAGGTATGAGTTGCTGTTGTTGGCCTGCGGGTTGGTCCAGGGATAGGCGTATATCCCTTCTGATAGTTTCATTGACAATGCCTTCCGAGGGTGGTAACTGCCGATTAGTCAAGGCGGCGCGTTCGGATCACCGCTCAACAGCGGGCCCAGCGAATCTCCTCCTCATCTCCCGTCTCGGACAAAGGCCAGACCCCTCTCGATGGCCTTGCGGTTGAGGTCGTAGAACCTCTCCTTCCCCTTGGTCGCGGAGGCCATGCCTCGGAGCGTCTCTTCCAGGCTCAGCAACCCGGCCTGGCCCACCAGGGCCCCCACCATCACCATATTTGAGGCCCTCTCGGCCCCCACCTCCCTGGCCAGCTCCAGCGTGGGGACGCGCACCTCTGTCAGGTCGGGACGCCTGACGGATTCGGCGATAAGGGAGGAGTTCAGCAGCACCAGACCGCCCTCCCTCACGGTGGGTTCGAACTTCTCCAGGGAGGGGGAGTTCATGGCCACGAGGATGTCCGGCTCCGAGGCCACAGGGGAAGCGATCTCATCATCCGACAGGGTGATGGTGCAGTTGGCCGTCCCGCCACGCATCTCCGCCCCATAAGCGGGCAAGTAGGTCACATTCAGCCCCTTCTCCATGGCGCCATACGCCACCACGTACCCCATGAGCAAGACGCCCTGGCCTCCGAATCCCGCAAAGAGTGTCCGCACGATCATGATTCAATCCTTGTAACCGGTCATATCTTTGATCACGCCCAACGGATAGGTCTTCACTAGGACCTCGTCTATCCAGCGCCAGGAGTCCTTGGGGGTCATCCCCCAGTTGGTGGGACAAGGCGACAGGAGTTCCACCAGGCTGAAGCCCAGCCTGTCCAACTGCACCTGAAACGATTTCTTTATGGCCCGCTTGGCCTTCATGATGTTCTTGACCGAGTTCAGGGCGCAACGCTCTATATAGAC
Organism: uncultured Desulfarculaceae bacterium; assembly: GCA_964583655.1. Classification (GTDB taxonomy): domain Bacteria; phylum Desulfobacterota; class Desulfocorpusculales; order Desulfocorpusculum; family Desulfocorpusculum; genus CAZOXN01. The sequence goes on from CAZOXN010000020.1 coordinate 5,340, forward strand.
CGTCCTCTCGCACACGGCCAGCATGCGGGAGATGTCGATGGGGTAACCGTCCCTGTCAGGATCCCTCCCGCCCGGGGTGGTGGTGGAGCTGAGACCCACGATGGTGGTAGGGGCCATCTGTCCGCCGGTCATCCCGTATATGGCGTTGTTTATGAAGACAGTGCTGATCTTCTCTCCACGGTTGGCGGCATGGATCGTCTCAGCGGTCCCGATGGCAGCTAGGTCCCCGTCGCCTTGATAAGTGATGACGAACTTGTCCGGCCGGGCCCTCCTTATCCCGGTGGCCACGGCCAAGGCCCTCCCATGGGGGGCCTCCACCATGTCGAAGTTGAAATAGTTGTAGGCCAGCACCGCGCATCCCACCGGGGCCACACCTATGGTCTGTTCCCTCAGACCGAGTTCGTCCAAGGCCTCGGCCACCAGGCGATGGGCAATGGAGTGGCCACACCCAGGGCAATAGTGGGTCATGGCCTCCTTGAGGGACTCCGGCTTGGCGAAGATCTTCCTGGCGCCCTCACTCATAGCTCAATCCTCCTCCCCACTCGGCCATCTCCCTTGATGACAGACAGGATGAACTCCGCCACTTCGGCCGGCGTGGGAACGGGCCCGCCCGGGACCCCATGGAAGTAGACCTCGGACCGCCCGGCCACAGACATGACCACATCCTCCACCATCTGGCCAGAGCACAGCTCGAAAACGGCCACCTTCGCCCCCTTCTCTGCCAGTTTCCTGAGGGCTGCCCTCGGGTAAGGCCAAAGGGTCACTGGCCTGAAGAGCCCTACTCTGTAACCCTCGCGCCTCAGGCGATTCACGGCGCCCTTGGAGATCCTAGAGGCGGTCCCATAGGCCACCAGGAGCACCTCCGCATCATCGGCCATGTATGTGTCGAAGCGGACCTCCTGGGCAGCCATACGATCGTACTTGTCCTGGAGCTCCAGGTTGTGTCTGTACATGGCCGCCGTGTCCAGGATCATGGAGTAGATCGCCCTGGGCTCGCGCCCCTTGCAACCGTCCAGGATCCACTCCTTCCTGGGCAAGTCAGCCGGGTCGATGGGATCCGGCAGGACCACAGGCTCCATCATCTGCCCCATGAGCCCGTCCCCCACGAGCATGACCGGATTGCGGTATCTGTCTGCGGCGTCGAAGGCCTGAAACGTGAGGTCCGCCAGCTCCTGGCAGCTCGCCGGGGCGTACACCAGCAAACGGTAGTCCCCGTGTCCACCGCCCCTTGTGGCCTGAAAATAATCCGCCTGGGAAGGTGCTATGTTTCCGAGACCTGGCCCGCCCCTCATCATGTTGACTATGACCGCGGGGAGCTCCTGACCGCACAGATAAGAGATCCCCTCCTGCTTCAGGCTGATGCCTGGAGAGGAGGAAGAGGTCATGGCCCTAGCCCCGCACACCGAAGCCCCTATGACCATGTTGATAGAGGCGATCTCGCTCTCGGCCTGGATGAAGGTCCCCCCGACCTCGGGGAGCCTGGCGGAGAGATACTCGGGCAGCTCGTTCTGCGGGGTTATGGGGTACCCGAAGTAGAAACGGCACCCCGCCCTCACGGCCGCCTCCCCCACTACGTGCGATCCTCGCATAAGCATACGTTCACTCGGCAAAGCACACCTCGTTCCCCAACGTGATCCCAGCCCCGGAGGTCTTTCTCATCGTGCCCCAGGCGGAATTTTTATCATAGAAGACAGCTGCGAGCCTCGTCAACCCATTCGCTGCCTCGACCTCGATCCCATTCCAACATACCGCCCACATACACCACTCTCACGAGGCAACGACGTGGGATCGCCATTGTGCGATGTCGGCACTGACCACATTAGGGAACGGTCCCACGTGGAAGATCCCCATCTCCATCAACTGCACCTGGTGTAACCGCAGAAGCGACATACCTCGCATCCCTCGCTGTGCTCCAAGGCACCGCCACAGTCCGGGCAGTTGCCGACGATCACCCCGCTGCTGGCATTGGCGTGGGGCAGGGCCATACCCTCCCCCTGCCCTCCTGTCCCAGCATCCTGTTCCAGGACCCTCCCAATGGCATCGGCGCACGAAAGGACCATCCCCCCTTTCCCCCAGATGGGGGCAGGACACCTTATCCCCTTCATCTGCTTGACTATGGCGTCCACGCTCACCCTGGAGCGGAGGGCCAGGGAGATGAGCCGGCCTATCCCCTCGATCTGGGAGGCGGCACACCCACCGGACTTCCCCATCTGGGCGAAGACCTCGCAGATCCCCTCATCGTCGTAATTCACTGTGACGTAAAGCTTCCCACACCCCGTACCCACCCGCCGCGTCACCCCCCTTGTGACCACAGGCCTTGGCCTGGGGGCAATCCGTGGCATCCCTCTGCCAGGGATCTGAGGGGGGGGCGGCTCGGCCAAGCCAGCCGCAGCCTCTTCCGCACGGATCTCAGGTACCTGGGCCAGCTCTGCCGGAGCAGCCCGGCCTATGTTGAGGACCTGTGCGTCCCTGCTGCGATCTCTGTAGATGGTCACCCCCTTGCACCCGTATTCATATGCCATCCAGTAGACCCTCGCCACGTCTTGAGGCGCGGCGTCTTGTGGGAAGTTCACGGTCTTTGAGACGGCGTTGTCGGTGTACTCCTGAAATGCTGCCTGGACCCTGACATGCCACTCGGGGGAAAGATCGTGGGCCGTGACGAAGACCCGCCGGATGTCCTCAGGTATCTCCTCCATGCCGCGGATGCTCCCCACGGCAGCCACGCGCCGCATCAACTCCTCCCGATAGAACCCACGCTCCTTTGCCGATTGCACGAATTGGGGATGTATCTCCAGGAGTTCCTCGTTGTCCAGGACCTTCCGAACGTAGCAGATGGCGAAGAGGGGCTCGATCCCGCTGGAGCAGCCTGCGATTATGCTCAGGGTCCCGGTGGGGGCGATGGTCGTGAGGGTAGCGTTCCTGAGGGGATCCATTCCCTGCCTCGCGTAAACGCTCCTGGGAAAATTGGGAAATGGGCCTCGAATCTGCGCCAGCTTTGCCGAGGCCTCCCTGGCCTTGTCTCGGATCCTGCGCATCAAACGGGAGGCCATCTGCAGTGCCTCGGGCGAATCATACGGTATCCCCAACCGAATGAGGAGGTCGGCGAAGCCCATGACCCCGAGTCCCACCTTCCGGTTCGCCTTGGTCATCTCCTCGATCTGCGGCAGCGGGAAGCGGTTTACCTCTATCACGTCGTCCAAGAACCTCACCGAGAGCTCGACCACCCGGTCCACGTGCGCCTCGTCCAGTTCCCAGCGCCCCTTCTGGACCTGACGCGCCATCCTGGCCAGGTTGATGGAACCGAGATTGCACGACTCGTACGGGAGAAGGGGCTGCTCACCGCAGGGATTTGTCCCCTCGAAGGGACCCAGCTCCGGGGTAGGATTGTCCCGGTTGATGCGATCCAGGAACAGGACCCCCGGGTCGCCGGTCTTCCAAGCCTGGTACACGATCTGGTCGAAGACCACCCTGGCCGAGACGGACTCCACCGACCTGCCGGTATGTGGGTCCACCAGGTCGTAGTCCCGATCCTGCTCCAGTGCCCTCATGAAGGCATCGGTGAGGGCCACAGACAAGTTGAAGTTGTTGAACCTGTTGGGGTCCTCCTTGGCATAGATGAAATCCCTGATGTCCGGGTGATCCACCCGCAACACCCCCATGTTGGCCCCCCGACGCTTGCCCCCCTGCTTGATGACATCGGTGGCCGTGTCGAAGACCTTCATGAAGGAGACGGGCCCGCTGGAGACCCCACCTGTGGAGGCAACCGTGCTCCCTTTGGCGCGAAGCCGGCTGAAGGAAAACCCGGTGCCACCCCCGGACTTGTGAATCATGGCCGTGTGCTTCACCGACTCGAAGATGCTCTCCATGGAGTCATCCACTGGCAGTACGAAGCAAGCCGAGAGCTGCCCCAGTTCCCTTCCAGCGTTCATCAGGGTCGGGGAGTTGGGGAGGAACTCCAGTGCGGCCAGTAGATGGAAGAACTCCTCTTCGGCCTCGGCAGGGTCCTCGTCGGCCGCTGCCACCGCCCTGGCCACCCTCCGAAACATCTCCTCCGGGGTCTCCAGGACATTCCCCTCATGGTCCCGGCTCAGGTATCGGCGTTCCATGACTCGAAGGGCGTTTTCCGAAAGTTCCATCTTTGGTTTCCTTCGGCCCATGAGAGACACCCCCTCCATCCATCCAATATCTCCCCCTAGGGGCCCTGAGGCCCGGGGGTATCCTTTGAGAGCGAATTCAGAGGTAGGGTACCTATTATAGCAAGTGTAGGGCCCCTATCAAGATGCGACCACAATTTATTGTGGTGAACAGCGCAAATTCCCTTCCCCTTGTCACCCGGGGCTACCTCTGGTAAAAGATGCCGAGACGGCCGTGGGCCGCCATGTCAGCAAGACGGAGGTCATGTCATGCAGATCCTAGTCCTTTACTACTCCAAGGGAGGAAACACCAGGAAGCTGGCCCAGTGCGTGGCCGAGGGGGTGGAATCGGTGGATGGCGTGAAGGCCCTCCTGAAGTCCACCGAGGAGGTCACCAAGGAGGATTTCGTGGATTCGGCGGGGATCGTAGCCGGATCCCCGGTCTATTTCGGGTCCATGGCCGCTGATCTCAAGCGGGTCTTCGATGCCTTCGTGGGCGTGCGCAAGAAGATGGAGGGAAAGGTGGGGGCGGCCTTCGCCACCTCAGCGGATCCGTCCGGGGGGAAGGAGACGACCATGATATCCATCATCCAGTGCCTCCTCATCTACGGGATGATAGTGGTGGGGGACCCGTTGAGCGCCACAGGCCATTATGGGGTCGCTTGCGTCGGGGCGCCGGATGCAGGGGCCGCAGACAACGGCCGCAAACTAGGCCAAAGGGTGGCGGAGCTCTGCAAGAGGCTCTCGTGAAGAGAAAGCCCTCGAGTATCTTTTTTTCGTTGACTTTCTGTCCCGGGTGAGCATAAATTCAGGCGTTTTCATGAGTCATGTTCAGTCCCGCTGGGTCTTCGATCATCCGGCCGGTGTCGTGATGACACGGTCTGTGGCGCCACAAATGGACAAGGAGGGGGCAACATGAAGAGACGTGATTTCCTGAAGGCCGCAGGGGTGAGCGCGGTGGCCGCGGGATCGGTTCCGACGTCCCGCGCCTGGGCGCAGCAAAAGACTTTCAAATGGAAGATGGTGACCACCTGGCCGCCTGGGCTGATCATCCTCCAGGAAGGCGCCGAGAGGTTCGCCAAGAGGGTGGAGGAGTTGAGCGAGGGGAGGCTGAAGATAGATGTCTTCGCGGCTGGGGTCCTGGTCCCAGCCCTGGGAGGTTTCGACGCCATCTCCCAGGGGACAGTGGAGTGTGGGAGCAGCGCCTCGTACTATTGGGCAGGAAAGGTCCCGGCCGCACAGCTCCTCACGGCCATCCCCTTCGGCCCCATGTTCGACCAGATGACCACCTGGCTCTATGCAGGCGGTGCCCTGGATCTCTGGAACGAGATCTACGCCAAGTTCAACCTCGTGGCCATCCCCATGATGAACACCGGCCAGCAGATGGGGGGGTGGTTCCGCAAGGAGATCAAGTCGGTGGAGGACATCAAGGGGCTGAAGTTCCGCATACCCGGCCTGGGAGGCAAGATCATGGCCAAGCTAGGGGCCGCTGTCCAGCTCCTGCCCGGGGGCGAGATCGTGCCTGCCCTGGATAAAGGGGCCATTGATGCCGCGGAATGGGTGGGTCCGGCCCACGACCTCAAGCTGGGCTTCCCCAAGGTCGCCAAGTACTACTACTATCCAGGATTCTGGGAACCTAGCGGCCAGGCGGAGCTCATGATCAACAAGAAGGCTTGGGAGTCCCTGCCCAAGGATCTGCAAGGCATCGTCACCGCTGTAGCCAACGAGATCAACCAGTGGGGGTTCGCCCAGTTCGAGCTCCAGAACTCCACAGCCCTCGAGGAGATAAAGAAGCAGTTCCCGGACGTGCAGGTGAAGAGGTACCCGGACGACGTCCTCAGGGCGTGCAGGAAGGCCACCGAAGAGGTCCTGGCAGAGGAGGCCGTTGCGGACAAGACCGGGGACTTCAAGAAGGTCTACGACTCTTACCTGAGGTTCAAGGCGCAGCAGGATTACTATTGGGGAGTGGAGTATTACTACAGGTACTTCGAGTACGCCGACCTCTATCTCCCCAAGGTGAAATGAACGATGACGGGGAGAGCATGAAGGGGAGTCCCTTGAAGGCGATAGAGTGGTTGAGCGAGTGGAGCGGGCGGGCCACCATGTGGCTCGCCCTCGTCCTGGTCCTGATCACGGCCTTCGAGACCGGGGAGAGGTACTTGTTCAACCGCAGCTCCACGGCAATCCAGGAGCTCCAGTGGCACATCTACTCCCTCATCTTCCTCCTGGGCTTCGCCTACACCCTGCGGCACGATGGCCACGTGCGGGTGGACATATTCTACGACCGGATGTCCGAGAGGTGGAAGGCGGTCATAAACCTCTCCAGCATGGTATTGCTCCTGATCCCTTTCTGCGTGATGATCATCGGGTTTTCCTGGGACTGGGTGGTCAAGGCTTACGAGATGGGCGAGAAGTCGCCGGACCCGGGGGGTCTGCCGGCCAGGTGGCTCTTGAAGGGGGCCATCCCAGTGGGATTCGGCATGCTCCTCCTGCAAGGGATGGCTGAGATCGTCAAGAACGTGAGGATGATCTTGTCCGGGAAGAAGGCATGACACATGGGTGATCTCAGCCTCTGGATGCTGGTGGCCCTGACTGTCCTTCTGCTCCTCGGTTTCCCAGTGGCCCTGGCCATCGGGGCCACGGCCTTCTTCTTCGGCTGGCTGGGCCACGGCTTGGGGCTCTTCGCCTTGCTCCCGCTGCGCGTCTGGGGGCAGATGGTCAACCAGACCCTGGTGGCGGTGCCGCTCTTCGTGTTCATGGGCCTGGTCCTGGAGCGCTCTGGGATAGCGGACGAGCTCTTGGAGGCCCTGACCAGGCTCTTCGGTCCCATGCGCGGAGGTCTGGCCATCTCGGTGATCATCGTGGGCGCTTTGCTGGCGGCCTCCACCGGGATCGTGGGCGGGATCATGGTGACCATGGGGCTCCTGGCCCTGCCCACCATGCTTCGCCACGGCTATTCCCCCCAGTTGGCCACAGGGACCATCTGCGCCGCAGGGACCCTGGGGCAGCTCATCCCCCCCAGCATCGTCCTCATCGTCCTGGGAGATGTCATGGGGATCTCCGTGGCGGATCTCTTCGCAGCCGCCTTCCTCCCTGGCTTTCTGCTGGTGGCGGTATACGTCTCATATATCGTGATGCTGGGGATCATAAGACCCCAAAAGGTCCCAGGGGCACCCCCGGGGGAGGAAGGGCTCGCCAGGTCCGCCGTGGTCTGGAGGACCGTCAAGGCCATCGTCCCGGCCGCTGCCCTGATCGTAGGGGTCTTGGGTTCCATATTCTTCGGGATCGCCACGCCCACCGAGTCCGCGGCGGTGGGGGCCCTGGGGTCTCTCGGGCTTTGCGCCATCTACCGCCGGCTCAACTTCGAGATGCTGCGAGTCGCCATGCTCGGGACCATGCGCCTGACGAGCATGGTCTTCCTCGTGGTGATAGGGGCCAGCGCCTTCGGGCTTGTCTTCGTCGGCATGGGGGGGAGGGAGATCGTGAAGGGGTGGCTCCTCAACATGCCGGGCCAGCAGGCGGGATTCGTGGTCGCCAGCATGGTCCTCATCTTCCTCCTGGGCATATTCTTCGAGTTCTTGGAGATAAGCCTCATAGCCGTGCCCCTGCTCGTCCCAGCAGCCCAGCACTTCGGGATCGACATGGTGTGGTACGCCACCCTCATAGCAATGAACCTCCAGACCGCCTTTCTCAGCCCGCCTGTGGGAGCGAGCCTCTTCTTCCTCCGTGGGGTGGCACCGCCGGGTGTGACCATGTCCCACATATTCCGCGGGGTGATCCCGTTCATGATCCTGCAGCTCGCCGGCGTGGGGCTCCTCCTCGCCTTCCCGCAACTCGCCCTGTGGCTCCCCAACCTCACCCAGGGGAAGTGACTGAGACGAAGCCCTCCGAGAAGGGACTCCACGGGCATTCTGACTTCTCGCCTGCCCCAGCGGCCTTGATCCCTGGAGTCGGTCCTGTCATACTGGACCAGACCGAATCAGGAGGCCAAGGGAGATGCTGCTGGAGGATCGGGCGGAGGTGCTTCGAAGCGGGGATCCAAACGGCAATGGCATGATCGTCAGGTTCAGGCTGCCGTCGGGCAGGGTGATCCTCGGCATGCCCACGGAGAACTTCTACGGAGGGGACTGGGACCTGGGACCCACCTGGAACTACGTGGTGGAATCAGACCAGAGGTTTCTCGTGGATACCGGGCGGTGGGGGCAGGGAGGATGTGTCCTCGAGTCCATGGAGGAGTGCGGGCTCGATGGCGCGGACCTGGAGTTCGTTGTCCTCAGCCACGGCCACGAGGATCACGACGGTGGCCTTTACGAGATCGTGCAGGCCACGGGGGTCAGGGTCAAGGCGCACCCCCTGTATCCTATCCTGATGCGGTATCACCAGGACAAGGCCCCGCCCGAGGCCAGGGCGGAGTTTCCGGCCTCCTGCTGGCACTGCCTGATGCCGGCCTCTTTTACCGAGGTCCAGTGCGTCAGATACCACCAGGAAAGGTGCGGGCTGGAGGTTGAGGAGATCACGGAGACCGAGACCTCGCAGAAAGGAGACTTCTCCTTCATCCATATCCCTGGACACTGCCCAGACTCGGTCGCGGTGATGGTGGGACAGGAGGCGATCTTGGTGGGCGACTCCCTCCTGCCTGAGATCACCCCGCACCCCACGAGGGAGGGCTTTTTCGGACTCGTGAGGCAGATCCTCCCGTCGCAGTACCAGGAGGCACAACAGCTCTATGGACTCCGCGCCTACCTGAGGAGCGTCAAGAGGCTAGGAGAGATAGGGAGAGACCATCCGGACATGTTGGTCTTTCCGGCGCATAGGCTCTTCTACGGGGGGAGGTGGAACGGCCTCATCCTCGAGGACCGCGCAGAGGAACTGGTCCAGCACCACATCCAGAGGTGCTCCGACATCCTCGGCATCCTGAAAGGGGGTCCCAAGACCGCGCTGGAGATCGCCGGGGAGTACTTCGAGCCTCGTTTCCTCAAGGGTCCGGGGGTTCGCATGGCCGAGAACGAGGTCCTGGCCCATTGCGAGCTCCTCAGGGTGAGCGGAGACATCGTGGGGGCCGGGGACGGGAGGATGGCGGCCTCGGGGGACACGCGGTTCGAAGAACTCATCCTCTCCCTATGACCCAAGGGGGAGGGCCTCTGCGGGTGTCCTGAGGGCTGCCAGGCCCTGTGCCTCGCCCTTCCCATCCCCGGGG
>CAZOXN010000021.1:0-14495 GCA_964583655.1 uncultured Desulfarculaceae bacterium
TCCTTGAAGTTGGTAGATTTCAAGGCGGCTACTACCTTAGCGGCATCTACGGACTTGGCCCTCTCCAGGGCATCCGCCACCACCAGGATAGCGGTGAAGGCATACCCGTTGTTGGTCTCCAAGTAGGCCTGGTACCTCTTGAGCATGAGGTCGTTGGCCTCCTTGTACACGGGGCTCTCAGGAAAGATCCAAGGTACGTTGTCCATGACGTACAGGACCAGCTTGTCGAGGTCTTTGACGACAGACGGTTCGTACCACCCGGGGGAGCCAGGGCTGATGATCCCCATGAGCTCGACCCTCTGTTTGTAGAGCTCGCGGGTCAGGATGGTCGAATCCCCGGGCCGGCAGATGGGAAAGAGCAGATCCGGTTTAGCGGCCTTTATCTTCGCTACCTCGTTTGATAGGTCCGGCACCCCCAACGGATAGCTTATCTCCTCCACTATATCAATCCCCAAACCTGATTCCTTGAAGTGTTTTATGAAGAAAGCCCCTTGTGTCTTGCCAAAGGCATCTCCCACATAGGAGACCACGGCCCTCTTGGGAGAGAGCTTCTTTTCGGTGAGGATCTCTTTGATGAAGGCCACCCCTTTCTGGGCGAAGGCCGTGGAGGTAGGGAATATCCGAAACGTGTACTTGTACCCCTTCTTGGTTATGTCGTCCAGGGCGGCCACGTCGATGAGGAACGGAATCTCCCGCTGCTCGCACAAAGTAGCTATGGCCATGCTCGTCCCGCTCTCGAAGGCACCGACTATTATCTTGGCCCCTTCCTTGATGAGCCGGTCTGCCTCTGATCGCCCCACCTCGGTTTGCGTCTGGCTATCCCCGAGGAGGAGCTTGAGCTTGGCCCCGCCCATGGCCCTAATCCCCCCCTTGGAGTTGACCATCTCGACAGCCAGCTCTGCCGCCCTCCTCTGCCCTTGGCCGATGACGGCCAAAGGCCCTGTCACAGGCTGTACAGAACCGATCAGTATCTCCTTGGGCTGCCCCTTCAGTACTTTGGGGTACCCCCCCACCGCGGCCGCAACCCCTATGGCACCCGTGGCCTTCAGGAAGGACCTGCGGCTCAAAGAAGCCCTTTCTTCCCTTTTCGTTCCCATGTCCCCCTCCTGATCTCCAATGGTTACAAGATCCCGGACCCGATCGCCGAAGACTGATCTTACATATATGAAAAGCCTCTTCTTTGTCAAACGAAATCCTAGGGACCGAGCAATCCCTGACTGACGCGTCGGCAGGAGGGCCCTCTAGGTCCTGTCTGGGGGCTGGTCTGGGACGCGCCTTGGTGGCAGGGGAGTTGACAAGCGTCTGATGATGATCTAAGGTCTTTAGCCGCTGCAAGAGAAGCATCGGAGGTTCGAGCGAGATCATGAGCAGGGTAGCCATTGTGGGCACGGGATCTTATCTCCCAGAGGGTATCCTTTCCAACGAGGCCCTCGAGAAGATGTTGGACACCACGGACGAATGGATATTCACCAGGACCGGGATCCGAGAGCGGCGCGTTGCTTCCAGCGACGAACACACATCCGACATGGCCAGGGAGGCAAGTCTGAGGGCGCTGGATATGGCGGGGTTATCCAAGGACCAGATCGAACTCATCGTAATGGCAACGATTACCCCGGATATGCAGTGCCCTGCGGGAGCCAATTGGCTTCAGGCCAAGCTGGACTGCCCAAGGGCAGTCACTTTCGACGTGGTTGCCGCTTGTTCAGGCTTCATATTCGCGCTTTCCGTGGCCGAGCAGTACATCAAGAATCGGACGTTCAAGAATGCCCTTGTGGTGGCCTCTGAGGTGATGACCCGTACGGTGGATTACACGGACAGGGCCAGTTGCATCCTTTGGGGCGACGGTGCCGGGGCCGCTGTTCTCCTGCCCACAAACGGCGACTGCGGGATCCTCTCCACCCACCTTCACACTGACGGGGCTGCGGGCGACACCCTCTTGCTCCCAGGCGGTGGCTCAAGGACGACCCCCATAAGTCACGAGAGCGTGGACAAAAAACTCCATTATCTCAACATGATAGAGGCTAACAAGTCTTTCAAGGTAGCAGTAAACCGCTTCGCAGAGGCATGCCAGGAGGCGATGGAGCACAACGGTCTGTCCATCCAGGATGTAGATCACATAGTCCCTCATCAGGCTAATGCGAGGATCATCCAAGCCATGGCCAAGAAGCTCGACGTCTCCATGGACAAGGTCGTCATGACCATCGAGCGCTACGGCAATAGCTCATCCGCCACTGTTCCCATCGCGCTGGACGAAGCCGTTAGGCAAGGCAGGATTCAAAAGGGGGATTTGGTCCTCTTGACCGCCTTTGGCGGCGGCCTCACTTGGGCGAGCAGCCTCATGAAGTGGTGATGCGCTCAGATCGTGGGGTCACTTCGCAAAGGGGAATCCTCCGAAGTCCCATACTTGTGCAGGAAACGATCCCTCTCGGAAACGATCGCCTCATCGGGGATCAGCACCATAGCGCCGAGGGGCGCAGCGACCAAGAGCATCAGTGCCGCCTTTTCGACCACTTGAGCGGCTACCGACGCCTCCTCTAGGTCCCTGCCGCAGCACAGCCATCCGTGATTCGCTATCAAGACAGCGTTGACCGAACCGATGGTGTTCACCACCTCATGGGCCATCCTCTCATGCTCTCCGCCAGGTACATAGGCAGTGCACCTGACCTCCCCCCCGACGATCTGCACCAGGTCCTCGACAAAGGGCGGGATCGTTCGATGAAGACAGGCAAGGGCTGAGGCATAAGGGGAATGGCCATGAATGACAGCGTTTATCTCTTTCCTCTCCTGGTAAACGGCCGCGTGCATTCTCGCTTCCGAAGACGGTAGCCTCCGGCCCGAGATAATGGTCCCTTGGTTCGATACGGTGACCAAGTCTTCTGTGGTGAGCTCGCGGTAAGGGACCTTACTGGGTGTGACTATGAATCCCCCTGAGATCCTAGCACTTATGTTCCCACAGGTCCCTATAAAATACCCCATATCCTCCATGAGACGACACTTGGCGATGATCTCCTCCTTGATCTCGAAGAAATCACCCTTTTCCATCGCCCTGCCCCCGTTCACTCCAGGCCCTTGTCGTTCGAGAGGCACCCCTCTTGCTTTCCCCCTGTCCCCCTTCCCTCGGCCCTAGTGAGGCGACAAAACGTGCACGGATTCACGTGAGAGGGAAACCCGCACAGGGAGCACGCCTCCGGGAGATCCCGTCCCTTTGGCCCTTCCAGATCCCTGTGGTCGTTTATCAATCTTTTTCGATTCTTGAGAAATCCGTGATAAAAATTTCCTTTGACTCCTGGCATCGAGTCCTCCAACAGATTGAGGACCTTCTTGTACCGCAAGGAGGTCGCCCCATCGCTCATGGGACATTGCTCCAAGACGTAATCGATCCCTCGCAGCAGGGCGTATGCCGCCGTCTCTCTCTCGCTCACGCGGCACAGCGGCTGGACCTTTCTCACAAGCCTCTCCCCCACCGCCGGCAGCACCGGCACCTGCTTCTCCAAGTACTCCCATTGCCAATGAAGGAGATTTCCCATGAGTCTGCCAGCTTCGTCGTCCAGGTTGTGCCCTGTGGCAACCACGGTGAACCCCTTTTCCACGGCCGTTCGATTGAAGAAGTGCCGCTTCACGATCCCGCAAACCGCGCACTCTGCCCGACGGTTCCTGCGCGCCAGCGCCTCGACGGATGATCCCAATTCGTCCAAGGAGGCCACGTATATCTCCAGACCATGCTGCCCCGCGAAACTCTCCACCTTCTCCCGTGAACGTCGCGAATATCCCTGAATCCCCAGGTCGACATAGAGTCCGCCTGTTTGGTAACCCAACCTCAGCAAGATATCCCACAGCGTCAGCGAGTCCTTACCCCCTGATACACATACGAGGATCCTGTCCTCAGGGCCGAACATCTGATATTGCTCGATGGCACGCTTGACCTGCCTTTCCATGAAAGTGAATAGGCATTCTGCGCAGAAAGCAGTGTTATGGCTCTTGAGATCCAACACCGCGCGCTGGCCGCACCGACGACACTTCAAGCGTCAGCCTCCAGAGACCACCGGGATGATCTCGACGGTCTCTCCGTCGAGGAGCCTCACATCCCTGGTCAACAACTCCCCGTCGCGGGTCACCAGGACCGCCCCTTCGACCATGTTCAACGCCAGGAGGAGATCTCGGACGGTCTTGGGACCATCGAGTTCTGTTGACCTTCCGTCTTGCCGATTAAGTACTACAATCATATCCGGATGATAGCATACATGAGGAAACCTCAACAATCCCTCTGTTCGAGTTGCGTTCGATGTCTGAGCCGTAGACAAGGTCTCCCCAGTCTATGAGAACTGGAAAACAATGGCACATGGCCATGCAAGTCCGACCTCTGAGGAAGAAGAGACCGGCCTGCCTCATCCGGACGAAGAGGGATCTTCTGTCCGAGCATCCGCCCTTGAACGACCAAGGTGACTCGTGTACCGATGGAAAAAAGGGATACCGAGGAGGGTGTCCACCCAGTAGCGCATGGAGCACAGCAGACCGATGCCGGCCATGGTTGCGGCATCGGCATATGGGGCAAAGAGCAGGATCAATACCGAGTCCCTGGTCCCCATGCCTCCGATGGTGATGGGTATGACCCCCACCAAGATCGCCAAGGGGATCAAGGCCAGGGCTGGGGTCAATGGCACTGGGTGCCTCAGCGAGGGAAAGAACAAGTAAATTTGGGCCACGTGCAATGCCCAGAGTAGGACCGAAAGGGACAAGATCAGCGGCAATGTGGTCTTGCCCGCCCGCCACATGGACAGCACAGCGTGCCATCCGGCCAGAAGCCTGCTCAGCCGTCTGCCTCTCTCTCCCCGATTCTCGAGACGGGAGGCCACACCAACAAGCGGGACGAACAGTAGGAATAGGACACCTGAGATGACGACTCCAGCGACAAGGACACCACTCCAAACCACCTCGTCTCGCTCAGGGAGAAGGACGGCCCCACACAGAAGGACGCTACAGAGGCCTCCCATATCCAAGATCTTCTCCAGGATCACAGCGGAGACCGACTGCGGGGTATCGGCATTTCCGCCTCTATTGAGAAAATACGCCTTGCTCAGCTCGCCGAGTTTGGCCGGGACCAAGGCATTGAGAGCCTTAGCTGCCATGACCATGTTCACGGATTCCCATAAGGTCAGGGGGTGGATTGCTGCCACCATGATTCGCCATCGAATGGATGTGACCAGGAACTGCGGGATGAAGAAAGAAAGGGCCAACGAGAAATAGAGCGGATGCGCCCTTACAATGCGTTGAGCCATGGAGCGAAGGTCCACATGCAGGTAGACGGCTACGAGGATGCCGATCGTTAAGACAAGGGCCATCCACTTCAAGGTCCTTGACCTGGCCCTCATCCGATCCTCCTCTCGATGCGCACATAGCCATCCCGGTTCAGCTGGGCGATGTGGGCCCCGTAATCCGTCCAGGGCAGGAGCGAGGCTGATTGAAAGCTGTTGCTCATGGCCACGTAGATGGAGGTGTGATCCGTGCCGGCATAGAGGCCGATTACATCCCTGGAACCACCGTCGCACTTGGGGTTCCAGATCTCGTCGACCAAGATCGAAGGGGGGCCAAGGCGAAAGGTCCTTCTGAACTTCATGGGATCCGTGCTTGCGCCTATGATGAGGACCTTTTGCAACAAGAGCCGGACAAGGTCGCTCCCCCAACGCCCCACTGTCAACATCCCCAGGTGAAACATGGCCTGCGTCAACGGATTCGGAAGTTTGAATCGGCACCGGTTGAAATGGCCAAACACCTGGATCCCATCCTCCAAGAGGGTCACCTCATACTCCCCCATCCTGTGAGATACGAGCGTCTTACCGTCAGAGAGCCTCGCGATGATCCCGCTGTCACCATAGGCCAGCTCCCCGGAGACATACAGCCGGACGACTCCCCCCTTGGCCGCTGAGACCACCGCATACCTCTCCTCTTTCATGTGAACGTAGATCCCTGCTCCTCGCCAGTAACGCCTCTTCTCTGCGCGTGGCGACAACGGTCTATCGGGTGGCCTTTGGCGAAAGTCGAGATAAGCCTGTAGGTGATCCCAAGCCAGGTGTGCGCACATACGATCATCTTCGAGGTGGACTTGACGGCCATTGCTTACCCCCTTAAGGTAAAGGTCGACGGTCTCGATGGCCTCAGGAAGGAACTCTCCCATCAACTCGAATCCGTGCGGGAAAAAGATGCACGTATTGCGGCTCCCATACTCCCCGCCATAGCTTCCATCCGGGTGGACGAACTGACTGGCGAAAAGCACTGCGGCCTTGAGTGGTCCGAGGACTCTCTCGTCATTTGACTTTCTGAAATACTTGGCCAAGAAATCGATGGTAGCCGTCAGATACCCTGGATCGCATCCCTCGTATTCCGGGAACCACCCCTCCTCGGTCTGCCATCCCAGAAGCAGATCTAGGCGTTTCTCTGCCCCCTGCAGATATCTGGGCTCCCCAGTGATCAGATAGACATTGTACAGGCCCAGGACGACAAGGGCGTGGTGATTCGACAGCCGGCCCGCCTCCTGGCGCGTCATGAGCCACCGCCCCCTCTTCCGGAAGAAAGACACGATGTCCTCTTCCGATAACCCTAGTAGGAGATAGCTCTCGGTGGCCGCGTACAGGGAGAAAGCCGCTGCGCCCAAGGCGCGCTCGTAAGGGAAGTAATCATCGCACGACCCGTCACGATGCGAGGATACAGCTGCATATCGGATTCCAGCGACGACCAACTCCCGCAGGCGCGGCTGATTCTGGAATTGCTCTCCCCCTGGGATACGGTGCAGGAAACATAGTGCCAGGGGGAGAACGAACTCCTGATACATGCCGCTTGAAAAGCAGGATGTCTTGTAGTGCCAGTAGGATCGGTCGAAGCAGCCATAAGTAGGGCTCAGGAGGTTGCGATCCACCATGCTCAGTATGTGAGGTATGTTGGCGACCCCGACCTTTGCGTACAGGTCCCTGCTACTCACCCTTGTGTTCCCTCTTGCCTTGGACAACTATCAGGTCGGCCAGTATGCCCAGTGCCCCTACGATGATCCCGGAGAGCACGAGCATGATGTCTGATTCTTGGAGGGTACCGGTCCAGAAGAGGTCCACCAAGCCCTTCACGAGACCCACCCCTAGGAGCATCAGGCACAAAGGCATGAAGACATTGAGTGGCGCAAAATAAGTGACGATCCTGATCACGGTCAAGAGGTACCGATAGGTATCACGGATTGGATGGAATTTGGACCGACCTATGCGTTCGTAGTACGTTATGGGGACGAACTTGACCGGCAGCTCATTTGTCAGAAATGCCAATGTCATGGAAGAGACGCAGGAGAACCCATTTGGAATGAGATGAAGAAATGGCAGCATCTCCTTCTTGCGAAACGCCCGGAGCCCAGAGTTCAGGTCAGGTATGTGCATCCCGACGAGAAAGGATGCCAGAGTGCGGATGAACTCCTTGGCCAGCGTCCGCAGGAGCCTATGGGTCCCCTTCTCCACTGTGCGGGCCCCGATCACTTGCGGGAACGAATGAAGATGAAGTAGAAGTTGAGGTATGGCGGCTGGTGGGTATGTCCCGTCGGCGTCGATCATGACTATCCATTCCCCTTTGGCCTCCCGGATCCCGGTCTTTCTCGATGCCCCAGAACCGCGATTCTCTGGATGTCTCGTGACCCTCACCCCTTGCGCGTGGGCCTCAATGTAAGTGTCGTCGGTGGATCCGTCGTCGATCACGAGGATCTCGAAGGAATAGTCCGTCTTGGCCAGGGCGTCCCGGACCTCCTGGATGACCTTGGGCACGGCCCTTGCCTCGTTGTATGCAGGTATCACTACACTGACATCGCAAACCCCGCAACTCCCCATGATCTCACCCATTTCTCAGCCCAGCCATGAAGCAGAGTACGATGAACTCTGCGTTCTCGAAGCAACGAAACGAACAAGGGGGATCTGCCAGGATGAAGCGTTCCCCCTCTCTCCAGCGCCCCTTGACTATATGATTGAAGGGCTCCAGATAAATCCTTCCCTTTGTGAAGCGCTCTTCGAAATGTGCCTTGCGCACCACCATGGCACTGATATCATAGCGGTCCACAAAGTCTTCTAATTCCCTCCAATCCGTGGCGTAATAAGCCTCGAGCATGTCCAAGAGCCGCTGCCTGACCTCTGCATAATACCCCACGTAATATGGAAGAGAAAGCTCTCGGTTTGCCAAGACCTTACGTCTGGCCAACAGGGGGACGTTGTCCATGTCCATTGGGTGGCCGGCCACCAAGGCGTCCTTGGGCAGGGTACTGACAAAGGAGAGCATCTCTCTCTCCAAGGGCTCCAAAGCGACTACCTGCGTGTCGAATCGACAGATGTAATGCCCCTGCACATAGGCGTATACCGAGAAGAGGACCCCAAATACCCCCCACCCCACCCATATCGGAACCTTGCCCCTGAAGAGCTTGGCCCTCATCCGCTCCCACTTGGGGCGGGCGGAGTCGAGGAAGGGCCCAGTGTTAGCCGCGATTGTCAACATGAAGGCAAGTGGGAGGGTGTAGAGCGTATACCTGGAAGGCAGATGGAGACGAAAGAGCAAGAGATGGGCTACGCCGAACAGGACCAGAGAGGTCCAGGTCAGGTGAAGGGCCAGGGTCGGCACAAGGATCCGAAGAGGACCGATGACCAGGCCCATCACGGACAGGATGATGGCAAACCCGATGAGATGGACGGCCCCTATGCCG
Source organism: uncultured Desulfarculaceae bacterium (assembly GCA_964583655.1). Taxonomy (GTDB): domain Bacteria; phylum Desulfobacterota; class Desulfocorpusculales; order Desulfocorpusculum; family Desulfocorpusculum; genus CAZOXN01. The sequence goes on from CAZOXN010000021.1 coordinate 8,714, forward strand.
CTTCTCCCCATGAGCAGGTACTTGAATGGGCTCTCGGCAAAAAAGGCACTTCTCCCACCTTGGTGGAACTCCAACATGCCCCTTGCCTCCTCCACCGTCACCTGCCTCCCCAAGAGGTCTGCCCCTGGGCCGCGGTACGTTGAAAACAGCAACAGCAAGGTCAAAGAGATAGCAGCAGTCAAGATGAGCAAGTCCCGAAACCAACTTACGAATCCGTCGCTCCTAATGGAAGCCCCTTTGCCCCCATTCCAGCCAGTGGAGAAGCCCCGCTCGCCCCCGCGGCGCGCTTCTTTCTTCACCAAAGGAATGAAGCGTTCTAGGAGGTGCCACCCAGCCAAGGCCGCACTGTTGAGGACCACAGGAGGATAAAGGAGTGCCTCCATGATGATGATCAGAGACGCCCAAGGAAATGCGCCCTTTTGCAACAACAGTAGGAAGGCCAACAGTAGCGGAAATGCGAAGGTCCTCGGAAACCCCCCCGATGCGTCGTACAGGCTGAAGAAGAGGAAGAGCCCGAGGGCAAAGACCCTCCCCCTTTTGTCTGTCATCAATCCCTTGGAGAGCCCATCCAGTAGCCACATCGAGATCAGAAGAAGTATCAGGGTGAGGAGCTGACTCAGGGTCAACGGATCCAGCATGATCAACCCCACTCCCACCTGGTAGATGGCGCGATATCCGGCTGGTGCCAAGACCTGGGAGGAGATGAAGGAAGTGAGGATATCCCCTTGGAAGAGCGTGGGATCCTGGTACTGGGCCGTCCAGTACACGTGCTGTCTGGCGTCGTCGTCGAATACGACGAGGTTCGCCCCTGGCGGATGATACCGTATCCACCAGGCCAACACCGCTAGGCTGCACAAAAAGATGAGCCTCTTGCCGGGGACGAGACGTCCCATATCCGATCCACCTATTGATTTCATGCACCAGCGAGAAAAGGCCTGCAAGGGTTCCTGACCGAGTTTGCGGCGTGAAGTCTAGGCCACGCTGTCTGGGCGGATCCTAGTCCTTTTCTTCCCTGATACAGACGGTCCCTTTGGGTGTGTCCATCACACGAATCCCCATCTCAGCCAGCTCGCATCTGATCCTGTCGGCCTCCGCCCAGTCCTTACGCGCACGAGCCTCATCTCTATGTCGAACCAGTTCTGTGATACCCCTCTCCACCGGTGCCTGCGCTTCGAGGTCCAAGATCTGGAGCACACCGTTGATTCGTCTCAAGAAATCCAAGGCCTTGCTAGCCTGTGACCTCTCCATCCTCTCCTGCTCCAACAACGGGTTCAACCGGTTGACCATCCCGAAGATGGCTGCCATGGCTCTTGATACATTCAGATCGTCGTCCATGGCCGATTCGAACATCTCCACGGCCTGCGTGATCCACTCTCCTGCCTCCGCTACCCCTTCTTCTTCCCGCTCCGCAGACCTGAGACGAAGGGCAAAATACTCCAGTCGCTGGATCGTCCTCCTCGCTTCGTGAAGGCCGCGGAAGGAAAAGTCGAGCGGCTTTCTGTAATGCCTGCTCAATAGCGCAAGCCTGATCTCCTTCCCCTGAAACCCCTTTGCTAGCAGATCCGCCACGGTGACGTAGTTGCCGTGGCTCCTCGACATCTTCCTGCCGTTCATCAGCACCGGTTCGCTGTGGATCCAGTAGCGCACGAAGGGCTTGCCCGTGGAAGCTTCGCAAATGGCGATTTCGTTTTCATGATGCGGGAAGATCAGAGAGGTGCTGCTGGTATGAAGGTCAATGGTCTCGCCCAGATGCCGAGTGGCCATTGCCGCGCATTCTATGTGCCAGCCAGGCCTCACATTCCCCCAGGCTGTCTGATAGCAGATCCCCTTCTTGAGCTCCTGAAGCGTAGATCGCTTCAATAGAGTGAAATCCCTGGGGTTGTCCTTTTGGTAGTCGTCGAGATCTACGGTTGTACCCAGACGTATCTTCCCCAAATCCACCCTGGAGAGCCTTCCGTATCGAGGGAACTTGGATATATCAAAATAGACTGAGCCATGCTGCTCGTACGCGAAGCCCTTCTCTTGGAGGACTCGCGTCAGTCTGATCATGTCTTCCACATGTTCGCTCGCCCTCGGATACATCTCCGCTGGCTCTACACGCAGGGTCTTTAGGTCCATCATGAACGCATCGATATGCCTTTGGGTGAACGCCTTGAGATCTTCGCCAAGAGAATCCGCTCCTTGGATGGTGCGATCATCGAGGTCCGTGATGTTCATGACATGACGGACATCGAAACCCTTGAATCTCAAGTATCTTTTTAACAGATCCGCCACCACGACCCTTCTGCAAACACCCAGATGGATCCGGTCGTCAGCCGTGGGCCCGCACGAGTACATGCGAACCCTTCCTGCCTCGATGGGCTCGAAGCCCTCCTTCCGGCGCGTAAGGGTGTTATAGAAGCGGAACGTCGGGATCTCCCGGGGAACGAAGAGGGAGGTGCTGAGGTATTTCTCCCCGCCATCTGGCAAGATCACCACCATCACCCCTTCCTTGAGGCTATGAGAGAGGCGTATCGCCGCACACATCGCCGCGCCGGAACTCATCCCAGCGAAGATCCCCTCTTCGCGGGCCAGGCGGCGGGTCATCTCAAAGGCCTCCTCGTCCTCCACGTTCACCTTCAGGTCCAACCGCTCCTTCTCGAATATCCCGGGGACGTAAGACTCCTTTAGGTTCTTTAGCCCCTGTATCTTGTGCCCGGGAGTGGGTTCTACCCCGACGATCTTTATGGCTGGATTCAACTCCTTGAGCCGGCGCGAGACGCCCATGACAGTGCCCGTAGTCCCCATGCTAGCCACCACATGGGTCACTGCACCACGAGTGTCCCTCCAGATCTCCATGGCAGTACCATCGTAATGGGCATGCCAGTTATCAGGGTTGTTGAACTGATCTGGTATGTAGTATCGGTCTGGCTCCTCTCGGGCCATTTGATATGCCATCTCGATGGCCCCGTCCGTTCCTCGTTCCGCAGGGGTCAGAATGATGTCCGCCCCAAAGGCCCTCAGGATCCTTCGCCTCTCTGTGCTCACCCCCTCGGACATGGCGAGGAGCAGCCGATACCCTTTGACAGCGCACACCATCGCCAGGCCGATCCCGGTATTGCCGCTGGTGGCCTCGAGGACAACCCTGCCAATATTCAAATCCCCCCTTTTCTCCGCTCCCTCGATCATGCTCAGGGCGATCCGGTCCTTCACGGACCCCCCTGGGTTCCTTGATTCCAGCTTGGCCAGGATCCTGACGTCCCTGTTGCCATGGAGTCTTCGGACTTCCACCAGAGGAGTATTCCCTACAAGGGATAGTATTCCCGGCCTTTGCATGACTTCCACACCTTCGCTTTGCCCCCGGCGAGCGAGAGGCGAGAGTCCCAAGCGTTTCTCCAAGCCCCGCCCCTCACCGAGAGTCCTCACCCCGCTGCAGCTTTCTCCTCTCCTTCGCCTTGAGGATCGCGATGGCCATGTCGGAGGCCCTCTCGAACGGCTCCTCCCGATCTTCCCTGACGCACAGGGAGATGGCCTCGCTGGGACACACGCCCGCGCAAAGTCCACAACCCAAGCACCTGTCCCTATCTACCCGCATTCCCTCCGTGGACGTTATGGCCCCAACCGGACAGCGATCGATACAGCTCTCGCAGATAATGCAGATATCTTGGTCAATGACCGCTTCGAACATGGCATTGAGATACTTGTGTTTATTGTGCCCCCTCTTGGTGATCCCCTTCATGGACGCACAGCAGCACGGGCAGCAGTTGCAGATGTTCGAGAGGTGTTTGGCGTTCACCCCAGCATGTACGAGGCCTGATCTGTCAGCATCCTCCAAGATCCTTATGGCCTCATCTGCCGTTACCTCCCTGCCCATACCATTCTCGAGATAGTACTCGGCCGCGACCCCGAAACTGAGGCAAGTCTCCAAGGGATGGTCGCAGCCTTCCCCCAGCAGTCGCGCCTCCTTGCGGCATATGCATTCAGCGACGGCTATCTTTCTGGCCGCCCTTATGCTCTCCTTGATCTTTTGAAATGGCAGGAGGACCGTGCCTGGTTCAATCCTCTCTTCCACAGGGATCACCTTGAACCCAGGGACATCGCTGGCCCCCATCTCGTCCAGATAAGCTGTCTCGTAGTATTCCCTGAAGAGTTCAGCCATGTCTCTATCGATCTTCCTGACAGAGTATTCATACAGCCCTATCATGAAGGGGGCGGCGTTGAAGTAAGTCTTGCCCTCGCGTCTTATCCGAAATACCAAACCCTTTCTCGCCATGGACTCCAGCCGCTCTCTCAAGACTTCCTCCGAGACCCCGAGACGGCGAGCGATGTGTGCGGTCTCCTCGGGAAAGGGCTGCAGATCGCAGACCAGTTGAGCCTCATCCTTTGTAAAAAGCTTCTTCAGTATCCTGATCTCAACCTCTGAGTCCGTCCGCGGAAAACCCAAGGGAAACTTGTCAAGAAATTCGCGTAGCCTCATGTAAGCCGTGTCCGACATGGGTCAGCAATCCTCCTCATCGAGTAGAAGGTCTCTGCGTCCTCTACCGTCATACGATGTTAGTCGCAACAGGCGACCCATTCAAGGGCCATCATGAGGGCCGAGGCGCGTTTCATCAGTATCATGTTGCTGGGGAGGGAGGACCTCATCTCCCTACGAATCCGTGCCTCCGTGGTGACCCGCTCCAGTGGGACAGGCTTGGAATACCGGCCCCTTCCCGGCCCTGAAGGAAGGGCCTTCCCCCTGCCTGCCACCCTCGAATTGCCTCCACCAGTGAGGGGCAAAGCCCGCTCCAGGACAAATGGCCCTCCTGGGGACTTGTCACTGCCGGACTAGGGGTTGAGGCGAGAGCCATGGCCTTCGCCCCGCACTGGTGGCCTGTGCTGATCCTCAGGAAGCGTCGCCCCCGAGGGGGAGGCGGCCCGAACGGAGGCGCTGGCAGGGCAAACGGTTTTCTCACCCCGAACCAGCAGGCAGCACATCGCTTGACAGCGCCCAGACCCGAACCTAATTTTTCATCACATGGACTTTGGGAAGTAGCCGTTATGTCCTCGACGCACGAGGAGATCCTACGGAACGAGGAGGGTTTCCCATGGGGGCAATGAAACTTCGTTATGTGAGGAAGGCGTTCTTGTGGACGACAGTAGGGCTGTGCTTGAGCATCGGCGCCGCGGACTTGCCCATGGCCGCTGAGAAGAACAAGGAAGATCGTCCCGCGCGTTCCATGAGTATCTCTCCCGCGTACCCTGGGGTTATAGTCCCCCAAGGCGAGGAGGTCCGTCTCGACCTGTTGGTCTCCAACAAGGGGAGGGCAGACGAAGATGTCTTGTTGGAGCTGAAGCTGGTCCCCAAAGGGTGGGATACCCGGATCAAGACGTACAGTTTCGCGGTCACTGGAGTCCATGTCCCCAGTGGTGAGACCAAGACCCTGACCTTTCTGGCGACCCCGGACAAGGAGAAGGTAGGGCCAGGCACATACCAGTTCATCATTGCAGCGTGGACCCCTGACGCCGCGTTACGCTCTGAAAAAGAGATAATGGTGAGAGTGAAGGCGAAGGAAGAGGAAAAGGCATCCGAGGAGCTCCTGATAAGCACTTCCTACCCTGTACTCAGGGGGACTTCCGATGCCAAGTTCGAGTTTTCCGTTGACGTCGAGAACAAGATGGACAAAGACACCACCCTGAACCTCTCGGCCAGGGCACCGGAAGACTGGGAGGTGAATTTCAAGCCGGCTTACCAAGAGAAGTACATATCCGGCCTTCAGATGAAAAGCGGCCAGAGACAGAGTATCGCGGTAGAGGTCAAACC
>CAZOXN010000022.1:0-14438 GCA_964583655.1 uncultured Desulfarculaceae bacterium
CCTCTTCTTCATGATCGGGCTGCCCAGGCAGACCCCTCAGTCGGTGATGGAGACCGTGGATTACTGCGAGGAGCTTCTGCGCCGCTTCGGGACAAGGCTCGTCCCCTTCGTCTCCCCCCTGGCCCCTTTCATAGACCCGGGAAGCCCCATGTACGAGAGGTCCCAGCAGTACGGGTACACATTGTTCTGCAGGACCTTGGAGGAGTTCAGGACGGCCCTCCTGAAGCCGAGCTGGAAGCAAGCCCTGAGCTACGAGACCAAGTGGATGAGCAGGGCCCAGATAGTTGACACCACCTACGAGGCGGCCTTTCGTCTCAACAGGCTCAAGGGGCGCTTCGGGCTCATCGATCCCGAGACGTGCAAGGCAGTGGAAGAGAGGATAGGGCTGGCCAGGGACCTCATCGAACGAATAGACCGCATCATGGAGCTGCCACCCGAGGAGCAGGCCCGCGCCCTCGAGGCGCTGAGGCCTCACCTGAATCGGGTCAATTCCAGCACCCTGTGCGAGAAGGACGAGATCAAGTGGCCGCTCCCGGCCAGGAACTTCCACTTCCTGCGCATCGCCTGGAGCCTGCTCAAGGGGTGAGGCTTAGGCCTCGATGATCCAGACCTGTGGTGTTCGCTGGAAATTGGGGTATCTCGAAGCGGCTTGGCCGGGGCACCCAGGCCTTGAGGCGAAGAGAAACTCCATCAACCCCCCTGACCTGACCGATTACCTTTACGATCCCTGACCAGGAGAGCGTCTCACGCGAATCCCCAGCTCCTTCACCTTCTCGGTCATCTCTCTGGCGGCGCGGCGCCAGGTCTCCTCCGGGTGGGAATCCGCCTCGAAGTAGGCGATACGCCGGCCGTCCACCCCGAGGGGGGCAAGGAGCTCCCTGGCCTGCCTGATACGACCCTTCACCCTCGATGCCACGTCCTTGTACTTGCACTCCCCATCCTTGCACAGGACCACGAAGACACCATCAGCCCCGCACAGGAAGGCCTCCAGCAGGTCCGATACGTCTAACCGGCTTACGCAGTGAACCCTGATCTGCCGGATGTTCTCGGGCATGCCATCGCCATCGGGGAGGGCGTGGAAATTGCAAAGAAAGGCCAATAGGATCGGGTCCTTTCGTTCGGGTTCCAGCCCCCCCAAGAGCTCCGGGATATTGCGCCTCAACTCATCCACGTCGTACGCGATCATGCGTATGGCGCGGCCCGGACACTCTGGGGCACATAGCCCGCACGCCTGGCACTTCTCCGCAAGCATCTGGGCCTTGCCGTCCACCACAGGCGCCCCATAAGGACAGACCCTCACGCAGGTCAGACAGGCGCTGCACTTCTCAGGGCTGACGATGGCCCCGGCCCCGCAGCTGCGACACCTCCTGGCCTCCCTCAAGGCTGCCATCTCATCGTAGCCCACCTCGAACTGGGTGAACCCTAGGCAGCGGGTCTCGGGCGAAAGGAGCTCGATCTCTTCCCTGGGCTGCGCTACGATCTTTTCCGCCACCTCCTGTGGAAGGACAGCGATCTTTCCCCTCTCCTCAGCCTTGAGGGCAGCCTTGACGTCCACACCCTGGAGATAGAGGTGGATGGCCTTGGCCGCCCTGTGGCCGCTGGCCACGGCCTGGATGGCCGCCCCAGGCCCTGTGACCACCTCCCCCGAGAAGAAAACCCCTTTTGTGCTGGACATCTGGGTATCCTGGTCCCACACCGGTCTGCCGGAGCCGTCCATCTCCAAGGGCGAGTCCCTCAGGAAGGAGAGGTCCGCCTTCTGACCTATGGTGATGATGATGGTGTCCGCCTCTATGAAGGAGGTCTGATCCTCGTAGAAGGTGGGATTGAATCTTCCGGCCTCGTCGAAGACGGCCTTGACCCTGACGACCTCGAGCCCCTCCACCTTCCCGTCCTTCCTCCGAACCGCCTTGGGGCCCCACCTATGGGTTATCTTGATCCCCTCCTCCAGGGCCTCCTTGACCTCCCATTCCCACGCAGGCATCTCCTGGGCGCTCTCGAGACACACCATCTCTATATTGGTCCGGCCGAGCCTCCTGGCAGAGCGGGCCACATCTATGGCCACGTTCCCCCCGCCGATCACCAATACCCTCTCCCCGAGTTCCGCCCCCAGGCCGTGGGAGACATCGTAGAGGAATGGCAGGGCCAGTAGCACGCCCGGTCCCTCCACCCCTGGGATGGGCAGGGAGCGGCTCTGGGACAGGCCCACGGCGATGAGCACGGCGTCGTAGTCCGAGATCAGATCTGCGAGTCTCACCTCCTTGCCGATCTCACAGTTGGTCCTCGCCTCCACCCCCTTGGCCAGCACATCTTGGATGTCCTCGTTGAGGGCCTCCCTGGGGAGGCGGTAGGTGGGTATCGCCGAGGAGAGCATCCCGCCGAGCTCCGGATAACGCTCGAAGATGGTCACCCCGTATCCCAGGTCAGCCAGGTCGCTGGCAGCGGCCAGACCCGAGGGGCCCGATCCTATGATGGCGATCCGTTCGCGGCGCGTCTTCTCCACGAGACTCCTCTTCTCACGCCTGTACCTAGAGGCCTGCTCCAAGGCGAACCGTTTGAGGTGACGAATGGCCAGCGGCTCGTCCACCTGGGACCTGCGGCACTCCTGCTCGCAAGGGTGGTGGCAGATGAGGGAGCAGGCAGAAGGGATGGGATTGACCGATTGTATGACCTCGAAGGCCTCCGCGTACCGGCCTTGGGCGATGAGGGCGATGTACTCCTGGACATCCGTATGAACCGGACAGGCGAAGCGGCACGGAGGGTAAGGCCTGGTCTCCTTTATGTCCGCGCCGTATGCGTAGTAAGTCGTGCGCTGGCGAGCTTCTGGCTCCCTGGTCATGGCCTTCTCCTGAATGGGGATTGCAGAGTCATCCACGATGGCGATTCAGAGGGTCCCTTTTCTCGAGCATTTGTTGACGCAAATCTCCACGTCGGCCAAGATATTATAGACGAGTAAGCGGCGTGGGTAAATCGACAAGGAACGGGATCCGTATTACCTTGGGGCAGCCCAATGTCCCCATGCTTCACGCCTTGGCGATCACCCCCTCGCGGCTTGCAGGCGGGGGATAGCTCTCCCCTGCCTGCAAGCCTGGGATGGGTGCCCCATCGCTCCAGCTGAGCCGCTCTGGGACAAAGGGCTGCCCCCCAAGACCGGGGCATTACCGGGTCCCCTGTTGCACGACGAGCTAAAGAAGGGGGAGGAGGGATCCTCCCTTTGAGTCTGCGGCCAGGAAGGATCGAGGCGGTGAGGGAAACAGAGGGGGATGGATGCGATGACGATCATACGGGTCGCGGACCTATGGAAGCATTACGACGGACGCGATGAGGAGGGCCCAGCCGCCCTCAGAGGAACGAACATGGAGGTGCGCTCGGGCGATATAGTGGCGATCTATGGCAGGAGCGGGTCCGGGAAGACCACCCTTCTCAATCTCCTGGCCGGTCTGGATAGGCCGACCAGGGGGGTCATCGAGGTGGACGGGCAGGACCTGGAGGCCATGGGGGAGAAGGGGCGCACTGATCTCAGGAGGTTTCGTCTCGGCTTCATCTTCCAGTTCTTCAATCTCCTTCCGACCTTGACCGCCTTCGAGAACGTGTACCTCTCCTTGGAGCTAGTCAGCAAACCCGTCCGGAGGCTCGCCCAAGAGGCATTGCGCTCGGTGGGGCTGGATGGCAAAGGGGATCGTTATCCCCATGAACTCTCGGGTGGGGAACAGCAGCGAGTGGCCATAGCCAGGGCCATGGTGAAGAGACCGGCCATCATCCTGGCGGACGAGCCCACAGGCAATCTCGACACACGCACGGCGGATCAGGTCCTCTCCATCCTGTCCACGAGGTGTCGCGAGTCGGGGACCACGCTGGTGATGGCCACCCACAGCCCAAGGGCATCATCTGTGGCAGACAGGGTCCTTCGCATGGAGGATGGGATCATCGTGGAGGAGACCCCTATGTCAGGCAGCGCACGTTGAGAGTCGTCACAAAGGCCTTCCTGAGGTACATCCCCCGCAGACGAGGGCTCAGCACCCTTCAACTCTTGGGGATCGCCTGTGGGGTGGCAGCCACGGTGGGGATGGTCATCTCGGCAGGTTCTGCCCTTTCGAGTTTCGAGAAGGCCGTGGAATTCCTCAAGGGGCAGGCCACCCACAGGCTGGCGCGGCCCGCGGGCCCAGTGGAAGAGGCGGTGCTGCTGCGGCTCGTCAACGATCCCTCGGTCCGGGCATTCTCCCCTGTGATCGAAAGGACCTTGATCCTCCCGGACGGAGGGGTTGCCCGCTTCTTGGGCCTGGACCCCTTACTCGACCGCGCCATACGTCCAGGATTTGTTGCGAGGCACGCCTGGACGACGGGGGGCTCTGTCACGGAGGCGGCCCTCTCCTTTCTCCTCCAGGAGGACAGCGTCCTCATCGACCACGAACTGGCAAGGCGCCTGGGGACAGGAGTGGGAGATCTCTTTCAGACCTCCCACGGGGGGATGCGGGTCATAGGCACGTTTTCATCTCCCTCGGGGGAACCACTCATCTTATCGGACATCTCCCATGCGCAGGTCCGCTTCGGACTCGGCGGTGTGGTGGACCGGGTGGACCTCATCCTATCGGATCCGGACGGGTTTCGCTCCAGGTGGGCCACGGGGTTCGTCCTTCAGTCAGCAGGAGAACAGCAGGCCTCCCTCGGTGACATGCTTCGTGCCTACAGGCTCAACCTGGAGGCGTTATCCCTTCTGGCCCTGTTCGTCGGGGTCTTCCTGGTCTACAACACGGCCATGTTCGCTGTGGTGAGCCGCAGGAAGGACGCCGGCATACTCAGGAGTCTTGGGGCCAGCAGGAGGGAGATCCTCTTGGCATTTCTCACGGAGATCATCTTGTTGGGCGTCACAGGCGGTGTGCTGGGGGGGGTCATCGGCTACCTTTTGAGCCGCATCCTCACCGGTCTGGTGGGGGAGACCATAAGCAAACTCTATTTCTTCGTTCAACCAGTCTTGCCCCGGTGGGAGTGGTGGGTGTGCCTCTACGGGGCCTTGCTGGGGGTTGGGGCGAGCCTCGTCGGAGGGGCCTTGCCGCTCATGGGCTTGGTGCGCGTGGATCCGGCGCGGATCCTCCACGGCAGGGGTGCGAGTCGGTCTCAAGGAAGGCAAGCCCGCAAGGCAGCGGCTTGGGGCCTAGGGGTCCTGGCGTCATGTCCGCTCCTGATCCTCGCCGCCCAAGTCCACGTCTATTTCGGATTTGCCAGCGCGTTCGGATTGCTCCTGGGGGGCAGCCTCCTCAGCGGCCAGGTCCTGTTGTGGCTCGAACCTTGGTTGAAGGCACTGCTTCGGTCCCTGGGGGGTGTTGCGGGGAGGCTGGCCGCAGGGACCATATCGCGAAACCTGGGCCGAACCGCTGTGGCCGTGGCTGCCTTCATGGTGGCCCTCTCCATGTCCATAGGATTGGGATCCATGATAGGTAGCTTCCGCGAGACCTTGGTCTGGTGGATGGACAGCCAGCTCAAAGGGGACCTGTACATAGCACCCTCCAGGGAGATACAGGTCCCAGAGGACCTCTACGATGAACTGCGCCACCTCCCCGGGATCGGGGGGCTGGATCCTTATCGCAACACGCAGATCCTCTATCGCGGGACCCCTGTTTACGTCACCTCGGTGGACGCAGGGGTGCTCCAGCGTTACACCAGGTTCGGCTGGCTCAAGGGTGGAAACGAGAACTGGGATCTGGTCAGGCAGGGGGAGGTGGCGATCTCGGAGAGCTTTTCCCGCAGGTTCAAGGTCAGGTCTGGACAAGAGATCCTCCTGGAGGGGATCCACGGTCCCAGGGCCCTGAGGGTGGCGGCGATCTTCTACGATTACACAACGGAGCACGGCCTGATCATGATGGATCGGTCCACATACCTGGCGCTCTTCGGGGATCGCACCATAGACTCCCTGGTGGTGTTCCTGGATCCAGGGGTGCCAGGGCGCCGCGAGATCCTCGAGGAGGTGGTGCGGAGGGCCGAGGGCCGGGGACTGCCTGTGGCCACCCAGGGGGAATTCCACGCCCGCATCCTGGATCTCTTCGATTCGACCTTCGCAGTTACGCGCTCCATGCGAATAATAGCCATCCTAGTGGCCTTCTTCGGGATCGCAGGGGCACTTTTGACCCTCTTCATGGAACGGCAGCGCGACTTCGGGATCTATCGTGCCTTGGGGTTCTCCACGCCCCAAGTGGCGGGCATGACCCTGATGGAGGGACTAGGGATGGGCGTTGTGAGCTACGTCATGAGCGCGGCCGTAGGGACCGCCCTGGCATGGATCCTCATCCACGTGATCAACCTGCAGAGCTTCAACTGGACCGTATTCTTCCACTTCAACTGGGGACCATACCTCATAACAGGGGGAACTGCCATGCTGGGTAGCGTGGTGGCGGCCTTGTACCCCCTCTGGAGGGTCTGCAGGAGTTACCCTCAGCTCCAGATAAGGGAGGAGTGAGGGGAAGGGGGAAGGCGCGATTAATGAGCCGAAAGCGGCAAAGGTGCACGAGGCCAGACACAGCCCTTTGGAGATGGGTCCTGGCCGCGGTTCCCCTCTCCTTGGCCGTGGCCTTCCTGCCCTTGGGGAATGCCACGGGCAACGGCGAGGAGTGGGCCCGGGCCGTGGTGACGCGGGCGTGGGAGTTTCCCCGCGACCACAGCGCCCACCCTGAGTATCGCACTGAGTGGTGGTACTTCACGGGGGGCCTGCTGGATGCCTCAGGCAATAGGTATGGGTACCAGCTCACCTTCTTCCGGCAAGGGGTCCGCAAGGAGGTACCGATGCAGGCCAATCCTTGGTACGTGCGGGACGTGTACATGGCCCATTTCGCCCTGACGGATATCTCCTCCGGGAGGTTCCTCTGGAAGGAAAGGGCATCCAGGACCGGACCGGGACTGGCCGGGGCCGACACGGCCAAGATGGACGTCTGGGTACTTGGCTGGAGGGCCAAGATGGAGGGGAATCAGATCACCCTCCATGCCGTGGACGGGGAAAAGGAGTTGAGCTTGAGGCTCGTGCCGACCAAGCCGGTGGTCCTCCATGGCGAGGGAGGCCTGAGCAGGAAAGGGGCCAGAGAGGGACAGGCCTCTCATTACGTCTCCCTCACATCCCTTGAGACGAGGGGGCTAATCAAGATCGCTCCTGATTCTCGCCCCGTGGAGGTGCAAGGCACGAGCTGGTTCGACCATGAGTTCGGCTCCAACCAGCTCGGGCCGGACCAAAGGGGGTGGGATTGGTTCGGGCTTCACCTCTCCGATGGCAGGGACCTCATGATCTACCATCTCCGCGGGGAGGACGGATCCGTGGATCCGGCCTCGTCCGGCACCCTGGTGGAGCGAGACGGCACCTCTCGCCATCTCCCATTGGACCAGTTCTCCGTGGATGTCCTGGGGCATTGGCGAAGCCCCAAGAGCGCAGCCCTGTACCCCAGCGGTTGGAGGATTCTAATCCCGTCTCAGGCACTGGATGTGCACATCTCCCCACTGCTGCCAGACCAGGAGTTGCTCACCGAGTCGACCACGCGCATCGTCTACTGGGAAGGGGCAGTGGCCGGGAGGGGACGGTCCAAAGGGCAGCCGGTCTCTTGTGAGGGATACGCAGAGCTCACCGGGTATGCCGGGTCATTGGCCGGGGCCTTTTGAGCGGCCTCCGTGGCCTGGAGATACAAGGCGCTCTGGCCTCGGGCAGCCTTGGGCATACAAGCGTTCAGGTCCATGCCACCTTCGAGAAGGCCGTGGTATATTAGCGGGAAGAAGAACCTCGACGTTTCAGGAGGTATCCCATGGAGTGCATCACCAATATAAAGAACATCGGACTCAGGGATATCCCGGTGGCCGACACCCTCATCTGCGGGATCGATGCCAAGAAAGGGGTCCTCATCTATCGCGGCTTCGATGTCCTGGATCTGGCTGCCCATTCCACGTACGAGGAAACGGCCTTCCTGCTCCTCAAGGCCAGGCTCCCCACAGATGCGGAACTCAAGGAGTTCTCTTCTAGACTCGCCTCGTCCCGGGCGATCCCTGAAGATGTGGTCCAATCCTTGAGACTTCGCCCCAAGACCGCCTCTCCCATGGACGTGCTCCAGGGGGCCGTGGCCTTCTTGGCGGACCATGATCCGGACATCCGAGACGAGTCCAGGGATGCGGAGGTAAATAGGGGGATACGGATAATCGGATCCTTTTCCACCATAGTGGCGGCATGGGACCGAATCCGCAGGGGACTTCCGGTGATCCCTCCGGAGCCGACCCTGGGCCACGCCGCGGATTTCCTCCGGATGCTCAACGGTGGACGTGCGGATGCTCAGACGGAAAGGGACTTGGACGTGTGTCTAATACTCCATGCTGAGCACTCCTTCAACGCCTCGACCTTCACGGCCAGGGCTGTGGCATCCACCCGCTCCCACACCTACGGGGCCGTGGCCGCTGCCGTGGCATCCCTGGCCGGTGAGCTCCACGGTGGCGCCAACACCAGGGTGATGCAGATGCTCCAGGAGATCGGCTCCCAAGAGAAGGCGCAACAATGGGTCGAGCAAAGGCTCCGCAATGGGAAGAAGATCATGGGGCTGGGCCATGCCGTGTACGAGGTGGACGACCCCAGGGTCAAGGTCCTGGCCCCCATGGCCGAGGCCATCGCCATGAGGACCGGGGAGAGGCGCTGGTACGATCTGGCCCGACGGGTGGAGGAGGTGGCCAAGGAGGCCTTCCTCAGGATCAAGGGGAAGGCCATCCCCACCAATGTGGATTTTTACAGCGCGGTGGTCTACCAGGCCATGGGGATACCCCTTGACCTCTTCACCCCGGTCTTCGCCATGGCCCGCACCGCTGGCTGGGTGGCTCACATCATGGAGGAAAGGTTCGCCGAGGCCCAGGAAAAGCCTGTGCTTTACCGGCCCCAGGCCGATTACATAGGCTCGTACTGCGGTCCGGACAGGTGCGAATACAGGCCGCTCCAGGAGAGGGAGTAGCCCCTATTTGAGCTCCTTGGCCTCCTCGGCGGCCAGGGCGAGCTTGGCCTTGGCCAGCCTCCGGTAGAGCCCCTCCACCTTGGAGCTGTTCTTGGCCACGGCTGCCTTCAGGATGTCACCCTCCAGCTCTGCCACCTCGAGCCTCTTGTAATAATCCATGGACTCCTTGAGGTGGGCCAGGACTATCTTCCCCGTGAGGATGGGGTGGTTATTGGTCACGTTGGCATCCTTGTACCTGGTCCCGTGCTCCAGTTCCACCTCGAGCCCCACCCGGAACTCCTCCAGCGGGATCTCCATACCCTTGGTGTTGACCTCGGCCAGGATGGTCCTGGCCTCCTTGGGGGTCACCTTGGCCTCTTTCAAGGTGGTCCAGTCGCGAATCTTGAGCTCCTTGCAGACCCTCTTGACCTCTTCCACAGTGACGTACACCGGCAATTTCATCCGAACCTCCCTCCCTTCCCCTCGATCCATTACAGGCAACCAGGTGCCTCAAATGATCCCGTATTTCTCCCTCAGAATCAAGGCCGCGGCCCTGGTGTCCTCCTTTATGGAGTTGGCCGACCTCTCCAGGTCCTCCCGTATCTCCTCCACGGGGAGCTCGTAGATCTTCTCCACCCCGAAGGAGCCGATCTTGGCAGGGACCCCGAAACCCATGGAGTCGATCCCGTCCGCATCGCCTATGAGGCCGTACTCGCCCTGGACGATGGCCACCACCGACTGGAGCTCGGGCTCGCCGGTGATTATGGCGCGCAGCATCTGGCCCACGGCCTTGGCCGGGCCAACCGAGGCGCTGTGTCCCGTGGCGTGGACGAAATGGGTCCCTCCCTTCTTGGCCTCCTCCACTAGTTGGAGTATCCGGGTTCGATCGGCACCCTGCGACCGGATGAAGGCGTCCAGTGGGACCCCTCCCACCGAGAAATAGCGCAGGCTCACCACCATGGAGTCCCCGTGGTCCCCGAAGACTATGCCCAGCATGTCCGTCCCCGAGAGGCCGAGCTCCGTGGACACGGCGTGGCATATCCTTCGCGCATCCAGGTTTCCTGCCTGGCCCATGACCTTCTCCCTGGGAAACCCGGTCACCTTGTATCCCACCCACGTCATGCTCGTCACGGGGTTGCCCATATAGATGAGGACTGGAAGGTCCTCCTGACCGCATCCGCCGTAGAGCCTGCGGATTACCATCGAGGTCTCGGCGATGACCTCGGTGTTCAAGAAGAGGAGATCCCTCCTGCTCTGTCCCTCTTTCCTGGGCACGCCAACCCCCACAAAGATCACGTCCAGGCCCGCCATGTCCTCGATCTTGTTCGTCCCGAGGATCCGCGGCCGCCGAGTGCTGTTGGCCTTCAGGTCCTCCACCCATGCCCCTGCCCTGTTGGGATAGTCCTTCTGGGGCCTGCCGTAGAAGACGATCTCCTTGCCCAGACCCTCGTCCACCAGGAACACCACTACGTCCCTCGAGACATTGCCGAACCCCCAGACCCCGATCCGATCCATCTCCCTGCGCCTCGGGGTCACAAGGCAACCCTTCCCGGTCTCTTCTTCCACGGTCCCGTTCATTTGCTCCCTCCTTCTACCGGAAGAACCCGCCGGCCGCCCTTCTTGGCATCGTGAACCCTCTTCTTGATCCTCCCCAGCCACTTCCTCACGTCTATCTCCTTGGGGCAGACCTCCGTGCACTTCCCATGGCCCTTGCAACCCCAGACGGCGTCGGGGTGGTCCAGGAGGGATATCCTCTCGGCGGACGCTTGGTCCCTGGAGTCGAAGAGGTATCTGTAGCCTCGGAGCAAGGCGGCCGGACCCAAGAAGGCCCCGTTCTCCTCCGCCACCGGGCAGGCTGCAGTGCAGCACGCGCACAAGATGCATCGAACCGCCTCATCGAAAAGGGCCCTCTCCTCCGGAAGCTGCAGGCGCTCTGTCTCCGGGGGAGGGTCCGGGGCCAGGAGGAACGGGCGGATCTTGCGGTATCTCTCGAAGAACGATTCGAGATCCACCATGAGATCCTTGAGGACCCTGAAATTGGGCAGTGGCTCGATGGTGATGGGGCCTTCCGCGTAGTCCCTCACCAGCCTCTGGCATGCGATGGCGCACACCCCGTTGATCCGCATGGCGTCGGACCCGCATATCCCGTGGGCGCAGGACATGCGAAAGGAGAGCGAGGGGTCCTGCTCCCAGCGGATGCGGTTCAGGCAGTCGAGGATCTTGTCCGAGGGCTTGGCTTCCACAGAGTATTCCTGAAACCTCGGGGCCTCATCGCGCTGTGGATCGAAGCGAAAGACCTTGAAAGTGACCAGCATCTCCCTGCCTTCTCCTCGAGCCCGCCCCCCCGGATCGAGGATCTCCTCTCAAGGGGCGTCGGCCCATGCATAAACCGGCCGCCTCAATAGGTCCTCTCCACCGGCTGGAAGCGAGTGATCGCAACAGGTTTGGCCATGATGCGGACACGCTCTCCCTCTCGAAGGGCGATGGTGTGGGCCAAGTAGTCCGGGTCGTTTCTCCTCGGATAGTCCTCGCGGTAATGGGCGCCCCGGCTCTCTTTGCGACTCAGGGCGCTCTCCACCACCACCTGGGCCAGATCCAGGAGGTGCCCCAGCTCCATGGCCTCTACGAGCTCCATGTTGAAGCGCCTCTCCCCAACGGAGATGCCTATATCGCGGAAGCGGGCCTTGAGCTCCAACACCTTGTCCCTCGCCTTCTCCAGCCCTGCCTGATGCCGAAAAACGGAACAATCATCCATCATGGCCTGCTGCAATTCCTCTCGGATCAAAGGGACCTTCTCCCTTCCGCGTGCATGGAGCAGTGCCTCGACCCTGGATTCGGCCCATGCCTGATCCTCCATCTGCCCAGAAAACGAAGGCGCTTCATCTCTGATCCAAGCCATCATGGCCTTGCCCGCCCTGCGGCCGAAGACCACCAGGTCCAGCAGGGAGTTGCACCCGAGCCGGTTGGCGCCGTGCACCGAGACGCAGGCGCACTCACCGGCTGCGAACAGGCCCGGCACGACACCGCTCGATGGGTCTCCCACGACCCGCCCGTCCATGTCCGTGGGGATGCCCCCCATCATGTAATGGCAAGTGGGCTGGACCGGGATGGGCTCGTGCGCTGGGTCCACCCCGGCGTAGATCCTGGCAAAGGAGGCGATCTCCCACAGCCGCTCCCTGATCCTATCGGGGCCGATGCCCGTCAGGTCGAGGTGGACGTAGTCCTCCCCTTCTATCCCTCGCCCTTCCTGCACCTCCCTCAGGATGGCGCGGCTGATGATATCGCGGGGGGCCAGGTCCTTGATGGCCGGGGCATAGCGTTCCATGAACCGCTCACCCGAGCGGTTGCGCAGGACCCCCCCCTCCCCCCTGGCAGCCTCGCTGATGAGGATCCCGAGACCCCGGATACCCGTGGGATGGAACTGGATGAACTCCATGTCCTCCAGAGGGATCCCTCTCCGGAACGCGATGGAAAGGGCGTCCCCTGTGTTCCCGAAACAGTTGGAGGTGGTCTTGAAGAGCCTGCCGCAGCCGCCCGTGGCCAGGAGCACCGCCCTGGATCCGATGGTGTGGATCTCGCCAGTAGAAAACTCCAGGAGGACCACCCCCACGCACCGACCCTCTTGGAAGAGCAAATCGACCAGATGGCACTCGGAATAGAAGCGCACCCCAGCCCTCATGCACTGCTCGAAGAGCGTGTCGACGATCACCCTGCCCGTGCGGTCGGAGGCATAGCACGCCCTCTTGACCGGGGCCTTGCCGAAGTCGCGGGTGTGACCTCCGAAGGCACGCTGGGCGATCTCGCCTTGGGCGTTGCGGCTGAATGGGACCCCCATGTGCTCCAGCTCCACGATGGCCCTGGGGGCATCCCGCACCATGGTCTCTATGGCGTCCTGGTCACCGAGGAAGTCACCCCCCTTGACCGTGTCGAACATGTGCCATTCCCAGCGGTCCTCCTCCTCGTTTCCCAGGGCCGCGGTGATCCCCCCTTGGGCCGCCCCGGAGTGGCACCGGGTGGGAAAGACCTTGCTCACCACGGCCAGGTCCGCGGCTCCGGCCAGCTCCACGGCGGCCCTGAGCCCTGCCATGCCCGCCCCCACTATGATGACGTCGTGGGCGAACTTCAAGGCGCCTTCCTCCTTACAGTCGTTTTACCCGAAACAGTCTTCAAGACGGGCCAGGCCTGATGGTCGTCAGTGGCCCGTAAAAAGTTGTCAAGACCATCCCTCTCCCATGGACCTTGTCCCTCGACAGCGCTCGGACCCTTTCCGGTGACCGAGACCTTCCATGTCAATGCCCGGGCACCGGCCCAGCTGAATCAGGATCGGCCATGCGAAGGGGGTCGAGGATGCGGTCGAGCTCATCCTCTGGGAGGAGATGCCTTTCCCTGGCCACCTGGCGGACGGTCTTGCCCGAGGCCGAGGCCTCCTGCGCGACCTTGGCGGCCTCGTCATACCCCACTATGGGCGCCAGGGCCGTGACCATGGCGAGGCTCCTCTCGACGAGGGCCTTGGTCCGGTCCTCGTTGGCCACGATGCCACGGACACACCGCTCCGCGAGGATCCGAGCCCCGTGGGCCAAGAGGCGGATGGACTCCAGGATGTGGTCGGCCATCATGGGCATCATGGTGTTGAGCTCGAAGTTCCCGTGCTGGGCGCCGATGGCGATGGCCACGTCGTTGCCCATCACCGTGGCGCACAGCATCATGATGGCCTCGGGGATGACCGGGTTGACCTTGCCAGGCATGATGGAGCTGCCCGGCTGAAGGGCTGGCAGGGTGATCTCCCCCAGACCGCAGCGCGGCCCGGAGTTCATCCAGCGAAGGTCATTGGCGATCTTCATGAGGCTCACCGCCACCGTCTTGAGCTGGCCGCTCGCCTCCGCCAGGGCATCCCGCGCCGCCACGGCCTCGAAGGTGTCCGCGGCCTGCACGAAACGGATCCCCGTGATCTCCGAGATCCTCTCGATGGCCAAGTCCGCGAAGCCCTTCGGGGCATTGAGGCCCGTGCCCACCGCTGTCCCGCCCAGGGCCAGCTCCCTCAGGGAGGGGCGAAGCCCTTCGACGCGCCTGATGCCGTGGCGGAGCTGAGCCGCATATCCAGCGAACTCCTGTCCCAGGCGGATGGGGACGGCGTCCTGCAGATGGGTCCTGCCGATCTTGAGGACCGGACGGAATTCCCTCGCCTTGGCGCGAAGCGACTGGTGGAGATGTCTCAGCGCGGGGAGGAGCTCCCTCTCCATGGACTCCAAGGCGGAGATGTGGATGGCGCTGGGGATGACGTCGTTGCTGGACTGGCTCATGTTCACGTGGTCGTTGGGATGGACCGGGGCCTTGGCCCCCATGCCTGCTCCCAAAAGCTCGTTGGCGCGATGGGAGATGACCTCGTTGGCGTTCATGTTGGTGGAGGTCCCGGAGCCTGTCTGGTACACGTCCACGACGAAGTCTTGGTCGAACTTGCCTTCTGCCACCTCCCGGGCGGCCCTGACGATGGCCCCTCCCATCTCG
>CAZOXN010000023.1:0-14429 GCA_964583655.1 uncultured Desulfarculaceae bacterium
GAGGGAGGGCGCACCGTGGGTGCAGGCGTGGTCAGCGAGGTGATCGAGTAGGGGTGCAAGGGCCATGATGGAGAGCCAAAAGATAAGGATCCGCATGAAGGCTTACGATCACCATGTGCTGGATCGGGCCGCCATGGAGATCGTGGAGACGGCGCGCAGGACCGGGGCCAGGGTGGCAGGCCCTGTGCCATTGCCTACGACTATCAGCAAGTACTGCGTCCTGAGATCCCCCCACGTGGACAAGAAATCCAGCGAGCAGTTCGAGATCAGGACTCACAAGAGGCTCCTGGACATCCTGGAACCGACCCAGCAGACCATCGACGCCTTGATGAAGCTCGAGCTCTCCGCTGGGGTGGATGTGGAGATCAAGTTGTGATGGATCGACCGGACGCAACTACGCAATGGCGCCCCTCGGCCAAACGAAGGTGACGAAGATGAAGGGTATAATCGGGACCAAGCTCGGCATGTCCCAGATCTTCGACGAGGACGGCCAAGTCATCCCTGTGACGGCCATCCAGGCTGGGCCGTGTCGAGTGATCCAGAGGAAGACCAAGGGAGAGGATGGATACGAGGCCATACAGTTGGGGTACATGGAGTGCTCCAAGCCCGCCAAGGTCAAGAAACCGGTGGCCGGGCATTTTCGGCGTTACGGTACACCTCCCTGCAGATTCCTGAAGGAGTTTCCGGTGGATGACGCCTCGCGCTTCGAGTCTGGCCAGCTGATCACCGTGGAGACCTTCAAGGTGGGTGAGAAGGTCAAGGTGACTGCCAAGAGCAAGGGGCGGGGATTCACAGGGGTCATGAGGAGACATGGTTTCAAGGGGGCCCCTGGATCGCACGGGACCCACGAGTATTTCCGGCACGGAGGCTCCATTGGCTCTACAACCTTCCCCGGGAGGGTCTGGAAAGGCCTTGGCATGGCCGGCCAGCATGGAGCGCGCAGGGTCACGGTGTCCAACTTGAAGGTTGTCGATGTCAGGCCCGAGGATCATCTCATACTCTTGAGAGGCGCGGTACCGGGTCCCAACGGAGGGATCGTGATACTGCAAGCAGATGGTGATTTTCCAAGGACCGCCAAGGCAAAAGGCGATGAAGGTGGTCTTGGAGAATAGTTGTGTTCCTGAAATCGTCGCGAGGTCTTGAGAGCGTCATGCCTACTGTAGATGTCTTGGACGTGCACAACAAGGTGGTCTCGAAGGTGGACCTCAACGGAGAGGTCTTTGACGCCCCGGTGAAGTCGGAGTTGGTTCATCAGGTTGTTAGGATGCAGATGGCACAGAGGAGGGCCGGGACTGCCTGCACGAAAAATCGTGCCGCTGTGAGAGGGGGGGGCAAGAAACCGTATCGACAAAAAGGGACAGGCCGCGCCAGGGCCGGCACCCGCCGGTCTCCCCTGTGGAGGGGAGGCGGAGTCGTATTTGGGCCCTTGCCGCGTGACTACGGTTTCAAGGTGAACCGCAAGGTCCGCAAGGCGGCGCTGAAGGCGGTCTTGACGCAGAAACTGCGAGACGGGGAGTTGAAGATCATCGATCGGATCGAGATCCCCCAGATCAGGACCAAGGCCATGCTGGGTGTCCTGGAGCAACTCGGGCTGGATAGTGCCCTGATCCTGCTGCCCAAGAGGGATGAGGCAGTGGAGAAGTCGGCGAGGAATATCCCTTTTGTAAAGGTCATGCCCGTCGAAGGGCTCAACGTCTATGACGCGCTCTTGTATAGGAACTTGGTCATAGTGCGAGAGGGCCTGGAGCGGCTCGAGCAAAGGGTGGGGAGCTCATGAAGGACATCTATGGGACCGTCAAGAGGCCCTTGATTACGGAGAAGGCCAATTTCCAGAGGGAGGGTCTCAACCAGTATTCCTTGGTTGTGGACGGAGACGCTAACAAGGTCGAGATCAAGGAGGCGGTGGAGCGCATCTTCAAGGTCAAGGTGGCCCAGGTGAGGACCCAGAATGTCCCTGGTAAGCCCAAGCGTCACAGGCAACACCGTTTCCAGCGCAGAGGGTGGAAGAAGGCCCTGGTGACCCTGAAAGAGGGATCCATCGAGATCTTTGAGGGTGCGTGAGCATGATGAGGGATGCAAGATCCATGATTCATGAGGGGACCCCTCGCAGGCTGTTCGGTCCTGGGTCATTTGTCGTGGTTACTGGATCCTGTATCCTTGGCTGAGGTGATTGCCATGGGTATAAACAAATACAAACCTACCTCCCCTGGGAGGCGCTTTCAAACGGTGGCCTCTTTCGAAGAGATCAGCCGCGGCGAGCCGGAGAAGGGGCTCCTGCAGCCCCTGAGGAAGACGGGCGGCCGCAACTGCTACGGGAGGATCACCGCTTGGCACCGGGGAGGTGGCCACAAGAGGCGGTATCGGGTAATCGATTTCAGGAGGGACAAGCTGGACGTCCCGGCCAAGGTCGCCTCCATCGAGTACGATCCCAACCGTTCGGCGTACATTGCCCTGCTTCATTATGCGGATGGAGAGAAGAGGTACATCCTGGCCCCTCTTGGGCTGCAAGAGGGCGACACCGTTGTGGCGGGAGAGGAGGCCGACATCCGTCCTGGCAATGCCCTTCCTTTGAGGCGTATCCCCTTGGGGACCTTGGTCCACAACGTCGAGATGAAGGTGGGAAAAGGGGGGCAGATGGTCCGCAGCGCCGGGACTTACGGTCAACTGATGGCCAAGGAAGGCCGGTATGCCCAGATCAAGCTACCGTCCGGCGAGGTCAGGATGGTCCTCCTGGAGTGCAAGGCCACGGTTGGTCAGGTGGGCAAGGTAGAGCACGAGAACATCTCCCTCGGCAAGGCTGGCAGGAGGCGGTGGCTCGGCAGGCGTCCGCACGTTCGGGGGGTTGCCATGAATCCCATAGACCATCCCATGGGGGGTGGTGAGGGCAAGAGCTCTGGTGGCAGGCATCCGTGCACCCCTTGGGGGGTCCCCACCAAAGGATACAAGACCAGGAAGAACAGGCAGAGCGACAAGTACATCGTGAAGCGCAAGAAGTAGCCGGAGCGTCAGACCATGCCGCTCGCCAGGCTTGTGAAGAGGATCCGAGTCGGTAGTCGATGGTCAGTGGCCTGTCGGAACTGGTCACCGAGAACGGAGAACCTCCTGTTGGGAGGGCGCGGTATGAGGCGCGTAAGAGTTGGAGGTTGATGAATGGCCAGGTCGGTGAAGAAGGGCCCGTTTGTAGACCCAAAGCTCCTCGAGAAGGCCGATGAGGCTCGCCGGACTGACAGCCGGAAGGTGATCAAGACCTGGTCCCGTAGGTCCACGGTGGTCCCTGAGTTCGTGGGACTCACCTTCGCTGTGCACAACGGCAAGAAGTTCATCCCTGTCTTCGTCACGGAGAACATGGTGGGGCACAAGCTGGGGGAGTTCTCGCCAACCAGGACTTTCTATGGACATGCGGGGGCCCGCAAGGCCAAGGTTCGCGGGAAGAAGGGATGAGGGGGGGCGTTGACCCATGGAAGCGAAAGCAGTGGCCAAGTACGTGAGGATGTCCCCGCAGAAGGCCCGATTGGTCCTGGATATGGTGCGCGGCAAGAAGGTGGAGGAGGCACTGAGTATCCTTGCCTTGAGCCAGAAGAAGCCGGCGAAATTGGTGGCAAAGGCGGTTCGCTCGGCCGTGGCCAATGCCAGCCAGCTGTCCAAGGTCGATGTGGATTCCCTTTTCATCAAGAGGATCACCGTGGATGAGGGGCCCATGCTGAAGCGCTGGCGGCCTCGGGCCATGGGGAGAGCGACTCGGATAAGGAAGAGGACGAGCCATATCACTGTGATCCTGGACGAGGCGTGAGGTCAGCTTCGAGCTGATACCGCGAGAGGAGGAGAGCGTTGGGCCAGAAGGTGCATCCAGTGGGTTTCCGCTTGGGCGTGGTCCGGACGTGGAGCTCGCGTTGGTACGCGGAAAAGGATTATGGCAAGCAGCTCCACGAGGACATAGGTATCAGGCGGTATCTCAAGCAAAGGCTTTACAACGCCGGGGTCTCGAGGGTGGAGATCGAGAGGACTGCCAACAGGGCCACCATTGATATCTATACCGCTAGGCCTGGGATCGTCATCGGGAAGAAAGGGGCCGAGATCGATGCCCTGCGTGACGAGCTGCAGAGGATGACGGGCAGGGATATCGTGATCAATATCAAGGAGGTCCGAAAGGCAGAGATCGACGCGCAACTGGTGGCCGAGAACGTGGCGTTGCAGCTCGAGCGCCGGGTGGCGTTTCGACGTGCCATGAAGCGGGCAGTGAGCACCGCCATGAAATTCGGGGCGCAGGGGATCAAGATCCACTGTTCGGGAAGATTGGGCGGGGCTGAGATGGCCCGCCGGGAGTGGTATAGAGAGGGAAGGGTGCCGCTGCACACCTTGAGGGCGGAGATCGATTACGGGTTCGCCGAGGCGCGCACCACCTATGGGGTCATAGGCGTCAAGGTCCATGTGTTCAAGGGGGAGATCCTCGGCTCGGGGGTTCAGGAAAAGAGGGCATCCTGAGGGGTTAGTGGGCAGCAGGAGAGCGGTTCATGCTAGCACCGAAGAAGGTCAAGTACAGGAAGAGGATGAAGGGTCGCATGAAGGGCAAACCCTCGGCCGGGGTTACCCTGGCTTTCGGGGATTACGGATTGAAGGCCATGGAATGCGGGTGGATCACCAACAGGCAGATCGAGGCGGCCCGGGTGGCCATCACGCGATGCGTCAAGCGCAGCGGGAGGCTCTGGATCCGCATCTTTCCGGACAAGCCCATAACGAAGAAGCCAACTGAGACGAGGATGGGCAAGGGCAAGGGGGCCCCGGAGGGATGGGTGGCGGTGGTGAAACCGGGCAAGGTCCTCTACGAGATCGAAGGGGTCCCGGAGTCTGTTGCCCGGGAGGCGATGCGCCTGGCATCGCACAAGCTACCCGTGGCAACCAAGTTCACGAAGAGGGGTGAGTTTCATGAAGCCTAGCGAGTTCAGGGGCCTGAGCGACGAGGAACTCAGATTCAAGTCCGAGGAATCCGCTCGCGAGATCTTCAACCTCAGGTTCAGGAGGGGAACTGGAAAGATTGAGAACCCCGCCAAGCTTCGAAGGCTGAGGAGGGACCTGGCGCGGGTGAAGACCATCCTCCGCGAGCGCCAGCTCGGCCTTCAGAGGGGGAGATGAGCGAACGTTCGTCAGAGGAGCCCGCTGGAGGCACGGTGGCAAACGGCGACTCGAAGGGATTTCCTCGGATGCTGGGCCCGAGCAAGGGTCGATCATGGGCCGAGGGTCTGTCATGCAGGCTTCTCACACAGCATGGCTTCGGTGGACATACGCTCCTTGTCTGAGTCATTCGCCTCGTCCAAGGGCGGGATATGGAAGGAAGAGATGGGCGACAGAGGAAGACGCAAGACCCTAGTGGGCATTGTGATAAGCGACAAGATGGACAAGACCGTTGTGGTGCAGGTGGAGAGGCTGACCATTCATCCCAGGTTCAAGAAGTATGTGCGCAGCAGGAAGAGATACAAGGCGCATGACGAACGCAGGGAGTGTCGGCTGGGCGACAAGGTGATGATCGTGGAGAGCAGGCCGCTCAGCAAGGACAAACGCTGGAGGGTCTTGAAGACCCTGGAGAAGGCGCTCTAAGGCCCCTGGTGTGTTGCCAGTCGCCAGTTGAGGTCCCACGGATCAAGATAGTTGTGCAGATGAGGCGGACCATTGAGAAGGGACTGCGGACATAGGTTTGGAGTTTGGTCATGATACAGATGCAGACGATTCTGGATGCTGCGGACAATTCCGGGGCCAAGAGGCTCTATTGCATACGCATTCTAGGAGGCACCAGGAAGAGGTATGCGCGTCTCGGGGATATCATCGTTGTCTCGGTGAAGGAGGCGATTCCTAACACGAAGGTGAAGAAGGGGGACGTAATGAGGGCCGTCGTGGTCCGCACTGCCAAGGAGACGCGCCGTCCCGATGGGTCTTACATCAAGTTCGACTCCAATTCAGCGGTGCTCATCAACCCGCAGAAGGAACCGATTGGCACGAGGATTTTCGGTCCGGTGGCGAGGGAGTTGCGGGCCAAAGGGTTCATGAAGATCATCTCCCTCGCTCCGGAGGTCATCTGAGGGGGACAAGGGGTGGGGGCCATGGCACGAGCTTGGACCAGGTTGAAGAAGAACGATGTGGTGATGGTCATCGCTGGGAAGGAGGTCGGGAAGTCTGGCAAGATCTTGAGGCTCCTGCCCAAGCGCGAGCGGGTGATCGTCGAGAAGGTCAACATGATCAAGCGCCACACGAAGCCGAGCGCACAGTTTCGCCAGGGGGGGATCATAGAGAAGGAGGGTAGCATTCACATCTCCAACGTGATGATCATTTGTAACAAGTGCAATGCGCCGGTACGGATCAGGAAGCGGGTGCTGGAGGATGGTTCCAAGGTCAGGGTGTGCTCCGACTGCGGGGAGATGCTGGACAAGTGAGATCCGTGATGCAAGATCCAAGATGCACGATTCAAGGCGGAGAGGCGGTCCTCTTGCAGAGAAGGCCAGGGGCATCTGGCTCCCTGGTGTGAGTCCTGGATCCTGGGTCTTGCATCCTGCATCGTGAAATGCCCTAGCTGGGTGCGAGGACGAGTTCGATGGCGAGATTGAAAGATCACTATTTCAAGGAAGTTGTCCCAGCCATGTTGCGGGAGCGTTCTTACCGCAATGTCATGGAGGTCCCAAGGCTGGAGAAGATAGTGGTGAACATGGGTCTCGGGGAGGCCATCCAGAACATCAAGGTGCTCGACTCCGCTGTACAGGAGTTGGCGCTCATTACCGGTCAGAAGCCGGTGATCACTCGGGCCAGACGATCCATTGCCTCCTTCAAGTTGCGGGAGGGCATGTCCATCGGCTGTATGGTCACTTTGCGCAAGGATCGCATGTACGAGTTTCTGGACAGATTGATCAATGTAGCCATACCGAGGGTGCGGGACTTCAGGGGACTCAACAGCCGTTCCTTCGATGGCCGCGGGAACTACACGTTGGGGATCCGGGAGCAGATCATCTTCCCGGAGATCGACTACGATAAGGTCGAGAGAGTCAAGGGGATGAACATCACCATTGTCACAAGCGCCAAGACCGACGAGGAAGGCCGCTTGCTCTTGTCCTTGATGGGGATGCCCTTCAGGGGGTAGAGCGATGGGATCTGTCCAGGAGGTATGCTGAGGTGGCGAAGAAATCCCTGATAGCCAAGGCGAAGAGGAAGCCCAAGTTTCAGAGCAGAAACTACAATCGGTGTCCCCTCTGCGGGAGGGCCAGGGCCTACATAAGGCGGTTTGAGATGTGCCGGATTTGTTTTCGAAATTTGGGCCTGAGGGGGGAGATCCCAGGAGTGATAAAGTCCAGTTGGTAGGCCTTTCGGAGACCCATCTCAGTAAGGAGAGGAAGACCTTGAGCATGACCGACCCATTGGCAGACATGTTGACCAGGATTCGGAATGCATCTACGGCACGTCACGAGAAAGTCGACGTGCCAGGCTCGAAGCTGAAGCTGGAGATCGCCCGCATACTCAAAGAAGAGGGATATATAAAGAGCTTCAAGTTCATCAAGGACAGCAAACAGGGCGTGATAAGGATCGTCCTCAAGTATGAGGAGAACAAACGGCCGGTCATAGAGGGAATGAAGCGGGTGAGCAAGCCAGGGCGTCGTGTCTTCGCAGGGGTGGACGATTTGCAGCGCGTCTTGGGTGGTTTGGGGATCACCATCGTATCCACCTCTCGAGGCGTCATGACCGACCGCCAGGCAAGGGAGATGAAGTTGGGGGGAGAGGTGTTGTGCAGCGTCTGGTGAACATCTGCACCGCGACCCAGTGTTTCGGGTCCCTCCTGGTGGCCCGGTGACGCCCCGTGTCTGGTGATCCGATGACGGTGAGGGTGAGAAGATGTCTCGAATAGGAAGATTGCCCATCTCGATTCCCAGTGGCGTCGTCGTGGAACTGGAGGGTGACACGGTGAAGGTCAAGGGGCCGAGGGGGAGCTTGGAACACAGAGTGCCTAGAGGGATCGAGCTTTCGCTGGAAGACGCTCAGCTTCGTGTTCAGCGTTCCGACGATCGAAGGCAGCTAAGGGCCCTGCACGGGCTGACCAGGACGCTTGTGTCGAACATGGTAGTGGGGGTGACCCAGGGGTTCAAGAAGGGGCTTGAGATAGTCGGGGTTGGATACCGTGCCGAGGTTCAGGGGAGGACCCTGAACTTGAACCTCGGGTACTCCCATCCCATCCAGTACCCCATCCCAGAGGGGATTACCATCACCGTGGATCGAAACGTGATCATCACAGTGGAAGGGATCGACAAACAGAAGGTGGGACAGGTAGCCGCGGAGATCCGGGCCTTCCGCAGGCCCGAGCCGTACAAGGGCAAGGGGATCAGGTACGCGGAGGAGAAGATTCGCAAGAAGGTTGGCAAGGGATCGGCAGGGGGTCGATAAAGGGGGCCTCTGACGCCAAGGTCGAGGCTGAGGTCCCCAGGCCGGTCTCCTGGGAGATGGCCTGAGCCTCAGCGTGTCTAAAGGCGAGGGGATAAGGTGCTGACGAAATTGGAGAGGAAATCGAGGAGCCGCAGGAGGAGGATTCGGGTTCGCAAGAAGATCTTCGGGACCTTGGACCGGCCTCGGCTGTCTGTGCACAGGAGCAACAAGCACATCTACGCTCAGATGATCGATGATGTGACAGGGAGGACCTTGCTGAGCGCCTCCACCCTGAGCAGGGAGCTGAGGGAGCGCCTCAAGTCCACCGGGACAGTGGAGGCGGCCACCTTGGTGGGGGATTTGCTGGCACGGAGGGCCAGGGAGGCACAGGTGACCCGGGTGGTCTTCGACCGCAATCAGTACCGCTATCACGGGAGGGTCAAGGCCTTGGCAGAGGCGGCCCGTCAGGGTGGACTCGAATTCTAGTCCCGTGCCCCGCAACGCTCATGCTACGAACGTAAAAGGAGGATTTGGTTGGAAGCCCTGGAGAGCCAAGAGAAACAACTGGTGGACAAAGTCATCCACATCAGCCGAGTGGCCAAAGTGGTGAAGGGTGGTCGTCGTTTCAGCTTCAGCGCCGTTGTGGTGGTGGGGGATGAGAACGGCTCGGTGGGGTCTGCCTTGGGCAAGGCCAATGAGGTGCCGGAGGCCATCCGGAAAGGCATAGAACAGGCCAAGAAGGACATGGTGAAGATCCCATTGGTGCAGGGCACCATACCTCACGAGGTCGTCGGTCACTTTGGCGCGGGGCGCGTCCTGCTCAAGCCGGCCTCCGAGGGCACAGGGGTCATTGCCGGGGGTGCCGTGCGAGCCGTGCTCGAGGCTGCCGGGGTCCGCAACATCTTGACCAAGTGCCTCGGGACTCACAATCCTCACAATGTGGTCAAGGCTACACTGGACGGGCTCAGGAGGCTTCGTGATCCGGAAGATGTGGCCCGCAGGAGAGGCAAACAGCTTCAAGAGATACTTTAGGTCTCTTGCGGACCTTGGGTGAGAGGCTGGAGATGGGCGGAAGGATCAAGGTGACACTGGTTCGAAGCGCGATCGGGAGGCCGCAGACCCAGAAGGGGACCTTGGTGGGGATGGGGCTGACCCGGATGCATCGCACTGTAATCCTGGAAGATACCTCTGAGGTCAGGGGGATGATCAGGAAGGTCTCGCATCTTGTGAGCGTCAGCCCGATGGAGGTGGAGTGAATCATGAGGCTGCATGATCTTAGGCCCACCTCAGGGGCCAGGCGGGCCAGGAAGCGAGTGGGCAGGGGGCAAGGTTCAGGGCACGGAAAGACCTCCTGCCGTGGACACAAGGGGCAGAAGTCTCGCTCAGGGGGGAAGGTGGGACCTGGCTTCGAGGGTGGCCAGATGCCCCTCCAGCGCCGGTTGCCCAAACGTGGGTTTAGGTCCCCCTTCAAGAAGGAGTACTCCCTGGTACACCTGGGAGATCTGCAGCGTTTCGAACCGGGCAGTGTGGTGGACCCCGAGGCCTTGCGCAAGGCAGGCCTTGTGCGTCGAGGCGACTTCCCCGTGAAGGTGTTGTCGGATGGCGAGCTCATGCATCCCATCACACTGCGGGTGCAGAAGGTCACTGAGAGGGCGAGGCAGAAGATCGTGGCGGTGGGCGGATTCGTCGAGGAGATCCTGAGGTGATCGGTGCCTTCCAGAACATAGGCAAGATACCCGAGCTCAAGAAGAGGGTCCTCATGACCTTCCTCCTCTTGGCCGTGTACAGGGTGGGGGCCTTTATACCCACCCCGGGAATAGATACGGGCCTCTTGGAGGAGTTCTTCAAGGCCCAAGGAGGCGGCTCCGTTTTCGGGATGATCGACATGTTCACCGGTGGGGCGCTCAGGAGGTTCTCCATATTCGCCCTTGGGATCATGCCTTACATCAGCGCCTCAATTATCCTGCAGCTCTTGACGGTGGTGGTGCCGCACCTGGAGAGATTGTCCAAGGAGGGGGAGGCTGGAAGGAAGAAGATCACGCAGTACACCCGGTACGGCACGGTGCTTCTCAGCATGATCCAAGGCTTCGGTATCAGCATTGGTCTGGCCAAGATGCAGATGGGGGGAGCCTTCGTCGTCCCGCCGGGATCGGGCATCGGTTTCCATCTGCTCACCATGATCACGCTCACTGCCGGCACTGCGTTTCTCATGTGGCTCGGGGAGCAGATCACGGAGCGGGGGGTTGGAAACGGTATTTCTCTCATAATCTTCACCGGGATCGTGGCGGACCTACCTGGCGCGATCGGCAAGGTCTTCGCAATGATGAGCGTCGGGGAGATAAACCTCTTCCAGGTCCTGGTGCTTTTGGCCATGGCAGTCCTGGTTGTGGCCGCTATAATATTCGTGGAGCGGGGCCAGAGGCGAATACCCGTGCAGTACGCCAAGAGGGTAGTGGGGAGGAGGATGTACGGGGGTCAGAGCACCCATTTGCCACTCCGGGTCAATACCTCCGGTGTGATCCC
The DNA here is from genome assembly GCA_964583655.1 of uncultured Desulfarculaceae bacterium. Lineage (GTDB taxonomy): Bacteria > Desulfobacterota > Desulfocorpusculales > Desulfocorpusculum > Desulfocorpusculum > CAZOXN01. Next base: position 10,915 of record CAZOXN010000023.1, read on the forward strand.
ACCGATATTCGCCTCCTCTGTCCTGATGTTTCCTCTGACCATCGCACAGTTCATGACCCCTGATTTCAAGGAGGCACATCCTCTGATACAGGGGCTTCTGGACATGATGAGCCCGACCCATCTCGTGTACAACATCCTTTACGTGGCGCTCATCATATTCTTTTGTTACTTCTACACAGCCGTGACCTTCAACCCCGTGGACGTGGCGGACAACATGAAGCGGTATGGCGGCTACATTCCAGGGATTCGCCCGGGCAGGCCGACCGCCGAGTTCATAGATAGAGTCCTCACAAGGGTGACCTTTGGCGGGGCACTCTATCTGTCGGCCGTGTGTGTCCTGCCGCAGTTCCTGATTGCGGAGTTCAACGTCCCGTTCTATTTTGGCGGGACAGGCCTGCTCATAGTAGTGGGCGTGGCCCTGGACACCGTCGCACAGGTAGAGGCGCATATGCTGACGCGGCATTACGAGGGCTTTCTGAAATCTGGGCGCATTAAGGGGCGGATACGCTGAGGGAGTGGTATCTCTTTACCAGTAGCCGGAGGAGGTGGGAATGAATCTGATCCTGCTTGGGCCACCCGGGGCGGGCAAGGGGACGCAGGCCAAGATGCTGGTCAAGGAGTTTGGGATCCCGCAGATCTCCACAGGGGACATGCTCAGGGAGGCCGTGAAGGCGGGGTCCCCCATGGGTTCCAAGGCCAAGTCTTACATGGATTCAGGGGCATTGGTCCCTGATGAGGTGGTGGTGGGTATCGTGGAGGAGCGGATCCAGCAGCCGGATTGTCGCAAAGGGTTCATGTTGGATGGTTTTCCGCGCACCACGGCTCAGGCAGATGCATTGGCTCAGATGCTCGGCAAGAAGGGGCTCGAGTTGGACCATGTGATCTGCGTGCAGGTGGCGAACGAGGAGCTGATACGCAGGCTTTCGGGACGGAGGACTTGCCGCCAGTGCATGGCGCCCTATCATGTGGAGTTCAATCCGCCCAAGAGGGACGGGGTGTGCGATCAGTGCGGAGGGGCCTTGTACCAACGGGACGACGATCGGGAAGATGCCATTCGCGCGAGGCTGGAGACCTATGAGAGGCAAACTCGTCCCCTCATCGAGTATTACAGCCGGCTGAGTCTGTTGCGGAGCATTGACGGTACTGGTTCCATGGATGAGGTCTACGCCCGGATAAGACAGGCAGTTGGATGAGATGCTGATGGTGCAGGATACACGATGCATAAGAGAGGATCCGTGGCCCCGGGGTCCGTTGCGTCGTATACCATGTGTCGCGTATCTTCCATCTTGATGACGGAGGCTTTATGGCGAAAGAGGCCCTGATAGAGGTGGAAGGGACGGTAGTGGAGCCACTTCCCAATGCCATGTTCAGAGTCGAGCTGGACAATGGCCATAGGGTCCTGGCGCACATATCAGGAAAGATGAGGATGCATTTCATAAAGATCCTTCCCGGGGATCGTGTGACTGTGGAGCTCTCACCGTACGATCTCACCAGGGGGAGGATCATTTACAGGGCCAGGTGAGCCTTGGTATGCGGTGGAGATGTGAGTCATGAAGGTCAGGGGCTCGGTCAGGAAGATCTGCGACAAGTGCAAGATAGTGAGGCGTAAGGGGGTGCTCAGGGTCATATGCGAGAACCCGCGGCACAAGCAGCGCCAAGGGTGAGCACCGGTGCGCCAGGAGCGAAGCAGGATTCATGATCCATGAGGTTGGCTGTTCTCGCCCGCAGGCCTGAATCGTGGACCTTGGATCGTGTATCGCGGCGTGAAGGTATCTTGCTCCGGGCATGGGAAGCGTTTCGTTACTGGGTTCTCGATCTATGGGAGGTCAATCTTGGCACGTATTGCTGGCATAGATTTGCCGAAGGGAAAGAGGGTTGAGATCGCCCTTACTTACATCCACGGAATCGGACGCTCCACTTCCCAGAAGATATTGAAGAAGGCGGGTGTGGACTTCGATACCAAATCGGACAACCTGACAGAGGGCGAGATCACCAAGATACGAGAGATCGTGGAGCACGAGGTCAAGGTGGAAGGGGATGTCCGTCGTGAGGTCTCCACAAACATAAAACGCCTCATGGACATGGGATGCTACCGTGGGCTGAGACATCGAAAGGGCCTCCCCGTAAGGGGGCAGAGGACGCATACCAATGCGAGGACCCGCAAGGGCCCGCGCAGGATCATCAAGAAGGGGCGATGAATTAGAGACTGAGGCTCAACGGGCTTCCTTTGCCTCAGCCTGTCGAGCCATTGGGGGGCGGCATGGCGAAGCCGAAGAGGAAATCGGGGAAGAGAGAGCGCAAGGCCATACACACAGGACTGGCCTACATCCAGTCGACTTTCAACAACACCATCGTGACCATCACGGATCCACAGGGCAATGTCGTCGCGTGGTCGAGCGCTGGCGCCCAGGGGTTCAAGGGCTCCAGAAAGAGCACACCCTTTGCCGCGCAGATGGCCGCGCAGGATGCGGCCAAGAAGGCCATGGACCAGGGGATGCGCACGATCTCGGTCTACGTAAAGGGACCAGGGTCTGGGAGGGAAGCGGCCCTTCGTGCCTTGCAGGCCGCTGGCTTCACCATCAGCCTGATTCGGGACATCACCCCCATTCCTCACAACGGTTGCAGGCCGCCCAAGCGTAGAAGGGTCTGAGGGAGGTTCAAGTGGCGAGGTACAGGGAGTCGGTTTGCCGGCAGTGCAGGAGGGAAGGGCTGAAGCTCTACCTGAAAGGGGATCGGTGCTATTCCGATAAGTGCGCGGTGGAGCGCAGGGCGTACCCCCCAGGACAGCACGGCCAGAGGCGGCCCAAGTTCTCCAAGTACGGGGAACAGCTGCGTGAGAAGCAGAAGGTCAAGCGGATCTATGGTCTCCTGGAGAAGCAGTTCCGTCTGACCTTCGAGCGAGCGGAACGGAAAAAGGGGATCACCGGCACCAATCTCCTCCTCCTGCTGGAGAGGAGGTTGGACAACATGGTCTTCAGGCTTGGGTTCGCCTCGTCTCGAAGCGAGGCGAGACAGCTCGTGACTCACCGCCACTTCCTGGTCAATGGCAAGAAGGTGAACGTGCCGTCATATCTCACCAAACCTGGCGATGTCATTGAGCTCAGGGCTGAGAGCCGAAAGATACAGAGGATTCAGGAATCCCTTGAGGCAGTGGTCCGCAGGGGTCTGCCAGGGTGGCTCGAGCTGGACAAGGATCAGTTTCGGGGGAAGGTGGTAGCCATGCCCACTAGGGAGGAGCTCACAATGCCCATACGCGAGCAGTTCATAGTGGAGCTCTATTCCAAGTAGGCTGACCCGTGATCCGATGGGGGCAAGGTAGTCCTGAAGAGGGGAGAGCGGGTCTTATCTTCTGACCGAGAAGGCAAAAGAGGTGGATGCATGCACGGGGAATGGAAAACCCTAATAAAACCCAAGCGAATCGAATTCGATCCCGATACACTGACCCCATGTTACGGGAAGTTCTCCGTCGAGCCTCTGGAGCGCGGATTTGGGACCACCATCGGGAATTCCCTCAG
>CAZOXN010000024.1:0-14215 GCA_964583655.1 uncultured Desulfarculaceae bacterium
GATGAGCCCAACGGCCCCTTCGGGGCCAAGGAGGTGGGGGAGGGGGCGATTATGCCTACCATCCCTGCCATCCTCAATGCTGTGAGCGACGCAGTGGGCGTGCGGATCAATGAGCTCCCTCTGACCCCGGAACGGGTCCTGCGGGCACTGAGGGAAAAGGCAGCCGAAGGGAAGGGGCCTTAGCCGCCCCATCCGCCCAGACGAGACAGACGGAACAGACGAGACAGACGGAATAGACCAGATAGACCAGACAGACGAGACAATGAGGATCTTCATCAACGACTTCGAGGAACAGGTCCATAACGGTTGCACAGTGGAGGAGGCCATAAGGCACTGGGATGAGAACGACTTGAACCTCATCGTGGAGCTAAACCACCGCTTCGTTCACCCAGATACATACGGCTCTATCAGGCTGAGGGAGGGGGACCGCCTGGAGCTGATCAATCCGGCCTTCGGCGGGTAGACCGCGGATACTTGACCCACCCCTTGCATGTGAGATGAACGAGAGAAGTCGCTATTGCCAACAGGAGGCCTTTCCTTACATAGGGCCCAAAGGACAGGGGAAGATCTCCAGGGGGCGCGTGCTCGTGGCCGGCTGCGGGGCGCTGGGGAGCGCTGCGGCCACCCTCCTGGCGCGAGCCGGGGTCGGCTTTCTGCGGCTGGTGGACAAGGACGTCTTGGAGCTTCACAACCTGCACAGACAGATCCTGTATGACGAGGAGGACGTCTCATCGGGCCTCCCCAAGGCCGTCCTGGCCAAGAGGCACCTCGAGAGGATCAATGCCAACGTCGAGGTGGAGGTGGTGGTCGCCGAGATGGGGCCGGACAACATCGCCTCCCTGGTGCACGACGTGGACCTCATATTGGATGGGCTGGACAACCTGCCCGGCAGGTACCTCGTGAACGAGATCTCCATCAGGTCAGGTAAGCCATGGGTCCACGGAGGGGCGGTGGGGGCAAGGGGCAACGTCATGGCGTTCATACCGGGGAGGACCCCTTGTTTCCGATGCATCTTCCCGCAACGGGGGGAGGGCCCGGGGACACTGACCTGTGAGTCCGGAGGGATCCTGGGCCCCACCGCCACCCTGATAGGCTCCTTGGAGGCCACGGAGGCCTTGAAGCTGCTGACCGGGGCCCTCGAATATCTCCTGCCAGGGATGCTCACCGTGGATCTCTGGGAGGGGAGCTTCCGGATGGTCGACGTCTCAGGGGCGGTGCGACGGGACTGTCCGTGCTGCGGGGGTTCGGCAAAGGCTGCCCGGGCAGGCAAAGAGCGGCGCAACGGCCGAGGCCTTTGAAGTGGGGATTCCGGTGAAGAGGCCGTCCCTGACGGTCAAGCTATCCGACATCTGGCGGGCCACCCTCGATGAGCGGTGCGGGAACGTGGGGTTCCTAGGGTTTTCGCCGGACTGCTCTGCCTATCATGTGGTGGTGCCCGTGGACCTCCAGATCGCGCGAGGGGTCAAGGCTTGCAACCGGCCCACGGATGGGACCCCCTTTGGGGGGTATGCGGGCTGGCGCTACTTCCAGTGCCGAGGTTACAGCGGGGTGGGGCACCCCAAGCTGGAGCGTGAGATCAGGAGGCGTGCGGCCAGGGAGAACGTGGAGTCTTTGAAGGCCTGGGCCGCTGAGGATGGGTTCGCCGTGGAGATCGATGAGGATCTGAACTGAGGGGGATCGAAAGGGCGAGCGGGGCAAGGACGCGCACTCTTCTGGACGATGGATGCGAAGGTCAGACTGGTGGGGTTCTATAGCTTGAGCCGTTCCCTGGGTTGGGAAGAGGTCGTTGTGCGTTTCGAGGGGAGGACCTTGCAGGATTTGCTCCACCATCTGACAAGGGAGTATGGGGCCGGTGTCGCTAAGGCCCTCCTGGACGATGAGGGGAGGCTCGACCCAGCGGTTCAGGTCATCAGGAACGGTGAGGAGTGGCTCGCAAGGGAGGACCTGTCAGCGGAGCTGCAGGAAGGGGACAGCATAGTCTTCCTCCTGCTCGTCGCTGGAGGATGACGTGGCCAACTCCCAGCTCGCGCCAGTGTTACCCGTCTCTGGTTCCATGGAAAGGCCGCAATTGGTCTGGGTGGGTGATGGCTCACGGAAATGCGCGATAGTTGACACATTTCCCTGGCGAGGATATGGTGGATGTCCCCGAGGGCCTGCTCCATAGAGGTGACTCGGAGTTGCGGTGGCGCATCCATAGCTGGGGAGGTCAACTGTGCCCATATCGTCTAAGGTCGCGTCGTACTTGGAGAGGGGATCCTTCATCCGGAAGATGTTCGAGGAAGGGGCCAGGTTGAAGGCCGAGCACGGTGAGGACAAGGTCTTCGATTTCTCCCTCGGGAACCCGCCTGAGGAGCCGCCCGAGGCCTTCCACCGGGAGCTTCGAAGGGTCGTGGAGGAGCCCATCCCTGGGATGCACAGGTACATGCCCAATGCCGGTTTCACATGGGTACGTGAGGCAGTGGCCAGGACAGTTGCCAAGGAGTCCGGCTTCCAGGTGGAGGCGAGGCACATCGTCATGACCGTCGGGGCGGGTGCTGCCCTCAACGTGGCCCTCAAGGCCTTGCTGGATCCGGGGGAAGAGGTCATACTCCTGGCCCCTTATTTCGTGGAGTACGGTTTCTACGTGGAGAACCACGGTGGCCGGCCGGTGGTGGTGCGGACTAGTGAGGGTTTTCAACTGGACCTCGACGCCATAGACAGGGCCATCACCGAGCGGACAAAGGCCGTCATACTCAACTCCCCCAACAACCCAACGGGTGTCGTCTATCCGGAGGGGCAGATCAGGGGACTCGGTGAGCTTCTTCGCCGCCGCGGTGCCTCCTTGGGAAGAGACATCTACCTCATCTCGGACGAGCCTTACAAGAGGCTCATCTACGATGGGGTCACCTATCCCCAGGTGTTTCCGCATGTGGACAACGCCATCATAGCCATGTCCCACTCCAAGGACTTGGCCCTGGCCGGGGAGAGGATCGGGTATCTGGCCGTGAGCCCAAGGTGCGCGGACATGGAACGTCTCCTGGATGCCATGGTCTTCGCCAACAGGACCCTGGGGTTCGTCAATGCGCCGGCCATGATGCAGGTCCTGGCGGCGAGGCTTCAAGGGGTGACCATCGATATCGCCTCCTATCAGAGGAGGCGGGACATCCTGTACCACGGGCTGACCTCCCTCGGCTTCGAGACGAACAGGCCGCAGGGGGCCTTCTACCTGTTTCCCAAGTCCCCCATCGCGGATGATGTGGCCTTCGTGCAGGCCGCCCAGAAGAGGCTCATCCTGGTGGTCCCTGGATCAGGCTTCGGCTGCCCTGGATTCTTCCGGATAGCCTACAGCGTCCCGGAGGAGATGATAGAGAGGTCCATGGGGGCGTGGCGGGAGCTGGCCGATGAATTCCATCTGGGGGCTAAGAAGGAGTGAAATAGGTACCTGTTTCGTTCCCAGGGCCGAGACGGTCGGGCCCGTTCCACGAGATTCCACCATGGGCGTCCTCATGGACGAAGGCGCGGCCTCGGGGGTTGCGGACACCGGGACCGGGAAATGGTCTGCCCCTGGCCGAGAAAGACCGCCGTATCTGTCTTAGTGGAGGAAGGTCATGACGAGATTCCAAGGGGTCGCACCGCCTGTGGTAACGCCTTTTCGAGACGGAGAAGTGGCCACGGACTGGCTCAAGGAGAACCTCCAGCGGCTCAGCCAAAGCGGGCTTTCCGGTTATCTGGTCTTGGGCTCCAACGGCGAGGCGGTTCACCTGGCCCCGCATGAGAAGAGCCTGGTGATGGACGCGGCGAGGGAGGCCACGCCCCCCAATATCTGGTTGATGGTTGGTACAGGAGAGGCCTCCACGCGGGCCACCATCGCCCTGACCAGAGAGGCCGCGGAAAGGGGCGCTGATGCAGTCTTGGTGGGGGCCCCGTTCTACTTCAAGGAGTCCATGAGGCCCGATGTGCTCGAGGCGCACTTTCTGAAGGTGGCCGAGGCCTCCACCATACCGATCTTCATTTACAACGTGCCTCAGTTTACGGGTCTGAATCTGGAGGCCCCCCTCGTCGCCCAGTTGGCGCGCCATCCGAACATAGCCGGGATCAAGGATTCATACGGCAACATCGCCCAGCTGACCGAGATAAGGAGGCTTACCCCACCGGAATTCACCGTCTTCGTCGGGTCTGCCCTGGTCTTCCTGCCGGCCTTGGCCATAGGCGCTGACGGGGGGATCCTGGCTGCGGCCAATGTCCTGCCGGAGGCCTTTGTGCGGGTCCAGACCTTGGCTGGGCAGGGGGCTTGGGAGGAGGCGCGCAGGCTCCAGTGGTCCCTCATGGAGATCTCCAGGGCAGTGACAGTGGGGTACGGGATCGGGGGGCTCAAGGTGGCCATGGAGATGAGGGGATACAGGGGTGGAGAGGTGAGGGGCCCTCTGGTCATGCCGGACGAGATCGGGGTGGCGAAGATCCGTGAGTTGCTCGATCCATGGATTGATTAGGCGACTAGGAGTGACCAAGGGCGACTCCTGAAATACGTGAATCAGGCATGGGCCGGCTAACCCAGGGGGCCTCCATCAGCTAATACCCATGAAGCATTTCCCATGAATTGCCTCCCAGGGCGTCATAGGAAGCCGTGGTTGAGAGACGGGGAAAGAAAGGCGGTGAGCGGCTCCGGGATGAGGCCCCCCTCGCGAAAGCGATGGGGCCTCAGGGGGTGAAGGTCCAGCGTCTCCGAACGCCCTCTTGTGACGAGTTCGGCCACCAGCATCCCAGCCGCGGGGCTGTGCTGGAACCCGTGGCCGCTGAATCCGTTGGCGCAAATGAACCCCTTGAGCTCCGGGAACTCCCCGATGATGGGGTGATTGTCCGGGGAGATCTCGTAAAGGCCTGCCCAACCACGCACGATCCTGGCGCGTTCAAGGACTGGGACGCGATGCATGGATCGCTCCGCCGTCCACCCCTGGGAATCGAAGTCCACCTGCTCGTTGAAGGAGCTCTCGGAATCCTGGGGACCGGCGAGGAGGAGCCCCCTGCCTTCCCTGCGCATGTACCAGCCGTGCTGGAGGTCTATCACAAGGGGGACGAGATGCGGGAGGTCGCCAAATGGGGCGGTGAAAAAGATCTGCCTCCTGAGGGGCCGAACCGGGAGATGGAGCCCGGCCAAGCCTGCCACATCCGCGGCCCAAGGGCCGGCAGCATTCACCACGGCATGGGTCTTGACCCTTTGGCCGGATGCGGTCTGGACTCCGCGGACGTGTCCCCGGGTCACCTCTATGCCCGTGACCTCCACCCCCTCGCAGAGCACGGCCCCGAGCCTCCGGGCGCCCTTGGCGAATCCCTGGAGCACCTCGTGGGGCCCGGCGTGTCCGTCCTCCGGCGTGAATGAGCCGCCCTCCAGGTCATCGATTCGCAGAAATGGCCATCGCTCCCCGATCTCCCAAGGGGAGAGGGTCTCAACCCCGAGACCCCTCTTGCGCAAGAGACTGGCGTTGGCCTTGAGGAGATCCCACTGCGACCCTGTTCCGGCCAGGAGGAGGTACCCAACCCTCCTGAACTCAGGGTCCACCCCCAGGTCCTCATGAAATCGATCGAAGGCCAAGCGGCTCAGGACGGAGAAGCCGATGTTGATCTCCGTGGAGAACTGGGTGCGGATCCCCCCAGCGCATTTGCCGGTGGAGCCCGCTCCCAGTAGCCTCCTCTCCAGGAGGAGGGGCTTGGCCCCTTCCTTGGCGAGGTGATACGCGATGCTCACCCCGATGATCCCTCCGCCGACGATCACCACGTCGGCACGTGTGGGCACTTCCCGTACCAATACGTCCCTCCCTGGGATCACCTCTCGTGTCTCTCGAGCCTATCCAGCCGACCCTCCCAGCTCCTCGTGGATCCGTTTCATCCAGGAGGCCACCTCGATCCGCTGAGGGCACTTCTCCTCGCACTCCCCGCACCCCTCGCAGGACCCCGCACGGATCCTGGAGGAGAAGACGTTCATGTACAGTGACTTGGAGAACTGGAAGTTGTCGTGAATCGCACCCTGGTTGTAGTTCTCGAGGTTGCGAGGGATGTCCACGCCATGGGGGCAGGGCATACAGTACCCGCACCCTGTGCAGGGGATGGGGATCATGGAGGCGAACTCCAGCTTCACCCGTTCCAGGAGATCCATCTCCCCCTGGGACAGAGAGCCTACCCCCGAGGTGCAGGCACTGCCGATGTTCTCCTGGAGCTGCTCCATGGCGTTCATGCCGCTCAGCACTACCGAGACCTCGGGCCGGTTCCAGAGCCACCGAAGCGACCAGTCGGCAGGGGTGCGCCGGAAGGGCGAGGCATCCATGATCTCTCTGACCCGGGCGGGTGGGTTTGCCAGCTTTCCCCCGAGGAGGGGCTCCATGACCACCACCCCGAGCCCCTTGCCGGAAGCGTAGAGCAGGCCACGTGTCCCTGCCTGCACCTCCTCGTTCGCGTAGTTGTACTGGATCTGGCAGAAGTCCCATCCGTCATAGGAATCCAGGAAGCCCTTGAACACAGGGAAGGTCTCGTGGAAGGAGAAGCCGATGTAACCTATCTCCCCGCGGGCCTTGAGCTGCTCCAGCCACTCCAGCACGCCGAGCTGACGCAGGAAAGGCCACCTCTCGGCCTGGAGGTTGTGCAGGAGGTAGAAGTCGATCCTCTCGGTGCGGAGCCTGCTCAACTGCTCCTGGAAGATGCGATCCAGGTCCTCCCGGGTTCGGACCAACCAGTGGGGCAGCTTGGTGGCGATGTAGGTCCTTTCCCTGTACCCGTTCTCCAGCGCCCTCCCGATCACCATCTCGCTCTTTCCGCCATGATACCCATAGGCCGTGTCCAGGTAGTTGACCCCCTGGTCGATGGCGTGGCGCAGGAGATCCGTGGTGAGCCCCTCGTCCACCTCCTCCCAGTTCCCCCTCACCGGGAGGCGCATGCATCCGAACCCCAGGGCGGACACGTGCAGATCGAGTCTTCCCATTCGGCGATATTGCATATTGGGCTACTCCAGCCACGCCTCCGGCAGGCCATTGGAGGGCAAAGGTCCTATGATGTCACGGGGCCTAGGGACTGACGTCCGAGCTAAGACGCCACCTGGTTCTCCTGCACTTGCGCGACCCCGTACTTGGTCTCCAGGAACTCCCTTCCTGTCGTGGGGTAGAGGGCGCAGGTCAGCACGTCCTCCTCGGTGCGGGCCAACTCCCCCAGGGCGTGCCGGGTCGAGTCCAGCTCAGGCTCCAGGATGTCCGCGGGACGCCCCTGAAGGGGCTCCTTTCCCCTCTTGTATCCCTTCAGGGCCTTCTGCCGTACCTCTGGGTCGATGGGCGTGGGTGTCTCGCCGTAGAGCCCATAACACAGGTCCTTGACCGGGTTGCAGATCAGCTTGTACCTCCCGAAGAGGACGTTCAGCACGGCCTGTACCCCTACGATCTGAGATGTGGGGGTCACCAAGGGTGGGGTCCCCAGTTCCCGCCGCGTGACCGGGAGCTCTTCGTAGACCTCTTCCAGACGATGGACGGCGTTGTTCTCCTTGAGCTGGTTGACGAGATTCGAGATCATCCCCCCCGGTATCTGGTGCCCCAAGACCCCTACGTCGATGGTCGCCACCTTCGTGTTATCCAGGAAATCCATGTACTTTTGGGCGATGGGCTCCAGCTTTCGGCTCAACGCCAGGAGCCCTTTCAGGTCCAGTCCCGTGTCCCATGGGGTCCCGGCCAATGCCGCGACCATGGGCTCCACTGCGGGCTGGGATGTCCTGAGGGCGAAAGGGGCCATGCAACAGTCGATGATGTCCACCCCTGCCTCCACGGCCTTGAGACACGCCATACTGGCCATGCCCGAGGTGTAGTGAGTGTGGAGCTGGAGGGGGACGCTCACGGCCGCCCTCAGGGCCTTGAACAGGTCGTAAGCGTCGTACGGGGAGATGAGCCCGGCCATGTCCTTTATGCATATGGAGTCTGCCCCCATATCCTCCAGGAGCCTTCCCTTGTCGACGAAATAGTGGAGATTGAAGACATCTCCGCCCAACCTTCGCTGCGTCAAAGAGTAACACACGCACCCCTGGAAATGCTTGCCATTGGCCTTGACGATCTCCACACACGTCTTGAAGTTCCTGAAGTCGTTCAAGGCGTCGAAGATCCTGAAGACGTCTATGCCCACCTGACACGACTTCTCCACGAAGGCGCGAACCACATCGTCCGGATAGTGGCGATAGCCCACTAGGTTTTGTCCACGAAGGAGCATGGACAATGGGGTATTGCGGATCACGCCCTTCAGTATCCGCGGACGTTCCCACGGGTCCTCACCCAAAAAGCGATGCATGGCGTCGAAGGTAGCCCCTCCCCATACCTCCATGGCCCAGAACCCCACCCGGTCCATCTCCTCGGCCACCAGGAGCATGTCCTCTGTCCTCATCCGGGTGGCGAACAAGGACTGATGCCCGTCGCGAAGGGTGTTGTCCTGGATCCGGATGCGTCGCTGCTCATGTCTTTCCTGCCCAAAGCTCTCCATTTGCTCGTCTCCTCCTGTTCGTCATAACCGTCTTGCCTGCTCTCATTCCAAGGGGCGTGATCCGGAGACGGTCAATCTCGATGGCGCAACGTCACCACCGTTGCCCCGTCGCCTCCCTCGCCCCTGCCCCCGGGCCTGAAGGCCGAGGCCCAGGGCGAGGCCGACAGCCAGCCTCGCACTGCCTGCTTCAAGGCCCCGGTGCCATGACCGTGGATGATCCGGACCTCCTCACGTCGGCTCATGATGGCCCTGTCAAGGTATCGCTCGAGGGCCGCCATGGCCTCCTCCACCCTCATCCCCCTGAGGTCTATCTGTGACGCTATCTCTTGGATCGGGGGGAGCCCCGGGGACCCTGGGGGGGCCTCTTGCCAAGCCTCGGCCTCCTCGCGATCCACTCCTCCCAAGGCGTCGATCCCCACCACCACCTCCATGCCTCCCAACTTCACGCGGACGCGCCCCTTGCCATGGGATGGCTGTTCCATCAGGACCCCCACCTGACCCAAGGGGATGACCATCACCGGATCCCCTGGACCCACGGCCCCCAACGGCCTGGGGGGGGAGGGTAGAGAAACCGGGGGGGGACGCAACTCCGCCTCGATATCCCGGATCTGGCCACGGACCATCTCCACATCCTTGTGTGTCTGGGCCCTTTCCAGGGAGGCCAGCGCCTCTCGGATCCTCCGGCGTGCATCCTGGATCTCCGAAGAGAGCCTCTGCCTCTTCTCCCGCACAAAGGTCTCCCGATCCTTGCGGGAGAGCACGAGAAGCTCCTTGTGCCGTGCCAGGGTCTCTTCCAGGCGGCTCCTGAGGAGGCCCGCCTCCTCCCTTTCCCTCTCCAGGCAAGCCCTTTCCCTCTCCAGATCCCTCAGCAGCCCCTCCAGCCGGGTTTCGTCTCCCTCCATCAGGGCCCTTGCGCGTCCCAGTACCTCGAGGGGGAGTCCCATCCGCTGCGCGATCTCCAGGGCCGAGCTCACACCTGGCACCCCCATCTGGAGGCGGTATGCCGGCTCCATGCGCTCCCAGTCGAACTCCATGGCCGCGTTCCTTGCACCCTTGCGAGCCTGGGCCCAGGCCTTGAGGGCCGGGTAATGAGTGGTGACCATGACCCTGGCCCTGCGATGGCACAGCTCATCCAGGAGGGCGAGGGCCAGCCTGGAGCCTTCTCGTGGGTCCGTGGAGCCTGCCAGCTCGTCCAGGATCACGAAGGAGTCCTCTTGGACGCGCTCCAGGATCTGCCTCAGGTTCACCATGTGCCCTGAGAAGGTGGAGACATCCATGTTGATGTCCTGCTGGTCGCCGATATCGGCATAGACCCCACTGAAGACCGGGAGCAGGGAGTTTGGATCGGCGGGGAGATGGATACCGGCGCGCGCCATGAGCAACGCGAGGCCTACCGATTTCAGCAACACTGTCTTGCCCCCTGCGTTGGGCCCTGAGATCACGAGGACCCTTTCCTCGGGGGAGAGCAGCACATCGTTGGGGACCACTGGGACCCCCCGCAGTGCCAAGAGGGGGTGGCGAAGGCCTCTCAGGGCCAGATGGCCGGTTGGGCTGGGTTGCGGCCTGGAGCCTCGGATGGCCGCGGAGAACCTGGCCTTCGCGTGGACCAGATCCAGATGGGCCATGACATCCAGGCCTTGTCGAATGATCTGAGCAGAGTCCTTCACGAAGCCGCTCAGCTCCCTCAGGATCCGATCCACCTCCCTCTCGACCTCCAACTCGGCCATTCGCAAGGCATTGTTCATCTCTACCAGCCAGAGGGGCTCCAAGAAGTGAGTCGCCCCGCTGGAGGAGATCCCCTGTACGATCCCGTCCACGGCCCTGCGGGCGTCTGCCCGCACCGGCAGGACGAACCTACCCTCCCTCATGGTGTAGTACGAATCCTGCAGGACCTTCGAGGCCTCCCTGTCCTTCAAGAAGGCATCGATTCGGCCCAGGGCCTCCTCCCGCGCCCTGCGCACCTCGCGTCTCAGGGGGCCGAGGGTGGGCGATGCCTCATCCTTGACCTGGCCATCAGGGTCGATGGAAATCTCCAGGGCCTCTTGGAGATGGGGGATCTCCTGGAGGAGACAGGCGAGATCCCACAGGACCGGTGAGGTCTCTGCCCTCTTGAGGAAGAAGCCTCGGCACTTCCCGACCAATTTGAGGAACTCGCTCACCTGATGTAGCTCCGCCCCTGCGAGCCTCTCCCCCCTCTCGGCCCTGTCCAGGATCGGGCTCAGATCCTCGAAGTTCGCCAATGGCACGCGGCCCTCCCGCTCCAGGATCTCCGCCATCTCGCTGGTCATGTGCATCTGCCGGGCCGCCTCTGCCTCGCGATCTGCCGGGAGGATGGATTCGCAGAGGCCCAGACCCAAAGGACTGAGGGCGTGTTCCGAGAGCCGCTTGCACAGCTCAGGCCACTCGAGGAACCTCAATGTCTTTTGAGAGATGTCCTCTTCTTTACCACCTGGGCCCAACAAGAGACGACCCTTTCTTGCACGGGGCAGGGCTTGGCGAACGAATGCTCATTCGCTCATCCTTTTCTAGCATACAGGCCACCGGCGTGTCAAGCGATCATCCCGCGGGAGCCAGGTCTTGAGGGCCGCCCTCTGTCGGGCAGAAGGGGGTTTTGCACTTCCTTCACATGCCGGAGCTGTGGGGCATCCCATGGCAGGTGAGCAGGCGCTCCCGCGTGGCGCAGAGAGGAAGCAGGCCCGCCACCGCGGGGCTCGGAGGAACCAGCGGGTCATTGCGGAGGCGTGAGGCCTACGACATGGAACTCCCATCGCGAGCGATTACATCGCGACCCATGCGGTTGCGGGCTCATCCTGCTGGTAGTAGAGTAAACACCCATGAAACCGAAAGATCCGCTCAAGGTGGCCGTCCTCATAGACCACCGGCCCAATCACCCTGGCGAGGTCGGGGGGCTGGCCGGGACTTGGGAAAGGCTGTCCCGTGTGGCATTGGAGACCACGGATGTCGACCTGACCCTGTTCTTCATCGGGGACGAAGGTAGGGTGCTCCAACTCGGGAAGAACGTGAGGTACATCTTGGTCCCACCGGCCTTGGGGACCGAGCGCTTCGGTTTCCTGCGCGGGATCCCTACCAACACCGACCTTGCCCCTGTACACCCGGGCCTCTTTCGCAGGCTGAGAGGGTTCGACGTCCTGCATACCACGGACGCCTTCCATGCCTTTGCCAAGACGGCCTTCTGGAGATCGAGGCTCCATGGGGTACCACTTTTCACCTCGATCCAGACCGATATCATCGCATGGGCCAGGATCTACACCCCAGCGATCCTCGAAAAGATATTGCCCGGCCGCTCCCTGGTCCGCTGGTTACTGGAGGAATACCGTTATCTGGACCGCCAGGAGCGCTCCATGACGAGGCGCTTGGGAAGGTACCTGCGCCAGTGTCAGGCGGTCTTCGTGTCGCACGGGAGGGATGAGGAGATGGTCCACCGCCTCGCCCCTTCTGCCCAGACGTTTCTCCTCAGGAGGGGCATCGACCTGGATCTCTTCAACCCAAGGCGCAGAGACCGCGAGGGTCTGTGCCGGCGATTCGGGATCCCGGCCCACTGCACCTTGCTCTTGTTCGTTGGACGCATCGATCCGGTCAAGGGGGCAGTCGTTGCCGCTCAGGTGGTCAAGGGGTTGGTGGAGAGGGGAAGGGATACGCACCTCCTCCTGGTCGGTGACGGGTCTCAGCGAGAAGATGTGGCCCAGATTTTGGGGCAGCACGCCACCTTCACCGGGAACCTCCCCCATGAGGAGCTGGGCTGGATCTACGCAAGCTCCGATCTTCTCCTCTTTCCTTCGGAGGCAGAGGTGTGGCCCAATGTGGTGATGGAGGCCAGGGCCTGCGGGCTCCCTGTGATGGCATGCGAGAGAGGGGCGGCCCATGTGATGGAGGGAAGGGGGAGGGATGGGATCCTGCTCCCCAGTCGGGACCGTGAGGCATGGCTATCGGCAGCGGAGTCCCTCTTGGCTCGGCCGGATGAGATGAAAGGGATGGGGCTCAAGGCCCGCGAGGTCATGGAGAGGGACGCCCCGTCGTGGAGGCAGGTCCTGGAGGAGGACCTTCTCCCTGTTTGGAGACGGGTTGCAGGATCCAAAGGCTGAACTTGCCATCGTGCGCCGCAGGCGGGGAGAGGGTCTCGATGGCGAGGCCTTTGAGGCCTCCCGGGGTGGCAGCCAGGACCAGGGGCTTGCCAGCGATGATCATGTCCAGAAGCTCGTCGGCCGTGATGATCCATTCAGGCCTGGAAACTGTCTGAGTGTACAGAGGGCGTCCCGGCTCGAACTCCACCATGAGCACGCGCCTCCGAGCGTAAAACCCCCACCCGCCCGTCCCCTCGAACTGGCGGTCCAAGGGGTCTGCCACTATGAGTGGCCAGTGTGGTGGCGTCTCCCTAGCCACCATCTGCCCAAGATACGCACGGCTCTCCCACGGCGAAATGCGCTCCTGGATGTGGGAAAGCATCAGGGCCCCGGGGACCATCAAGGCCGCCAGGAAAAACGCGGCATAGGCCCCCTTGCCTCGCCAGATGAACCACCCGCTGGTCACGGAAAACAGGGCGACTATGCCGAGGCATATCTGGACCGTGATCTCGGTCCCAGGCCCTCGGAGGTAGGGTGAGACCCCCCCCACGATCCCTCCCATCCAAGGGAGGGAAGCGAGGATCGTGGCCCCCATGATGCCCAAGAGGAGGGCAGGCCCTCCCTTGGAAAAACTGGGTGAGTGCTCGAAAACGGTCCCGAGCCAACCCGCTGCCACACAGACCATCACCGGGATCGCCGGGAGGGTGTACGGATGGTTCCTCCCTGCGGAGAGGAACACTGAGCCCAGGACCAGGAGGCCGAAGACCCACAGGAGACGATGAGCGTTCCGTTGGCCCCTTACCGCGCCTATGGTCCATGGGAGGAGCAAGGAGACAGGGCCCATGAGTCCGAGGAAACCTAGGAGGAGTTGCCATCTGGGGAGGGCCACGAAGGGGTGCTCGCCCTGGGCCACCACCCGCTCGATCTGCTGTCTAATTAAGTGATGGTGGAGAAAACCGGGCTGCTCGACCTCCACCATGATGAACCAAGGGGCGGTCACGAGCAAGAAGAGCAATACCCCCGTGACCCAAGGGACCTCCCTGAGGATCCTTCGGTCCACCATCAGGGCGAACAAGAAGAGGGCCACGACGGGGTACGCGACGGCCACCACTCCCCTGGACATGACCCCCAGGCCGCAGGCGACGAACCCTAGGCTGTACCATTCCCTCCTGCCTCCCAGATAGGCCTTTAGGAAGCCTGCCATGGCCGTTACCATCCATGCCATGGCCAGGACATCGCTCATGAGCATGCGACCGTAATACTGGATGCCGGGTGCCCCCAAGAAGAGCACCGCCCCGAGGATTCCTTTTCCCTTGCCGAAGACGCTGCGGGTCAACCATCCCACCACCACGGCGGTCCACAAAGCGGCCAGGAGAACCGGAAGCCTCGCCTGCCATTGCCCAACCCCCAAGGACTCGAAACATGCCGCTACCATCCATGGCGCCAAAGGCGGCTTGTTGAGAAAAGGGGTCCCGTTGAGGTGGGGGATGAGCCAGTTTCCCTCCATGGCCTCCCGGGCCATCTCCGCAACCCTGGTCTCGCGATAATCCCTCAGGGGGAGATGCTGGACCCTGTGGAAGAGGGTGCTCGCCAGCAGGATCACTAGGATCCAGAGAAACGTTCTCGGGGGGACCGAGGAAAGGCTCTCTCTCATT
>CAZOXN010000025.1:0-13952 GCA_964583655.1 uncultured Desulfarculaceae bacterium
CGGCCGAAAATGGTCACGCTTTCGCGGGTTGTCGCGGGGGCGGGGGACTGCAGCGCTCCGCTATATCATCGCCCAGCTGGAAGAGGAAGGGTGCCGAAGGCTCTGGCTCACCGTGGAGAACACCAACCTCGCTGCCATCCGCTGTTTTCTCAAGGTCGGATTCCAGTTCACCTCCAGCCTCATGGAGTCCGAGCTGGAGATGATCCTGGACTTAGAGAGGGCTGGCTGAGGCGTCTATACCATGCCAGGGCTCATCTCATGCGGGCCTGGGCCTGGGAGGTTTCAGTAGGAAGGTCAAGGCCGCAGAGACCAGGAGCAAGACCCCGGCTATGAGGTAAGCCAGATCGAACTTGCCCGTGGCGTCGAAGACCCTCCCGGATATGTAGGGCAGTATGAGCCCCCCTGCGCCCCAGGCGGTGAATATCAGTCCGTAATTGACCCCGAAGTTCCTCAACCCGAACCAGTCTTTGGTGACCGAGGGGAATACTGATAGATTGGCCCCGTAGTTGAACCCCAGGAGCATCGAGATGATGATGAAGACGGTCCAGTTGCCTACGAACTTCAAGAGGAACATCAGGACTGCCTGGAACAGGAAGACTATGAGCATGGTCTGTGCCCTGCCTATCTTGTCCGAGAGGAAGCCGGCGATGATCCTGCCCGATGCATTCCCCACGGCCAAGAGGGCCACCAGGACGAAACCCGCCTGGATCTCGGCTTGGATCTGACTGATCTTGGCGAGCTTGCCGATGATCATCAGCCCGGCCCCTGCAGCGAACATGTACATGAACCAGAGGCAATAGAACTGGGGGGTCCTGAGGAGTTCCGAGGCGGTGAAATCCACCTTTGCCTGCCCCCCCCCAGGGAGGGGCGTCGCGGCGGCCACCTTGGCCGGGTTGGGAGACAGCGGCACATATCCCGGGGGCGGGTTGCGGAGCAGTTGGGAGAGGATCGTCACCGCCACTAGGAACGCTATGCCGAAGATGAGGAGGCTGTTGTTGACACCGTACGCCTTGAGGAGCTGCTCAGCCAGGGGGGCGATGTAGACCGAGGCCAATCCGAAGCCTGCCACAACGATCCCCGCTATCAGACCGGTCCGATAAGGAGGAAACCACTTGACCGCGGGTGGGGTGGCAGAGGCGTAGCCGAGGCCGATCCCCGCCCCGCCCGCCAAGCCGAATCCTATCACGAAGCCCAGCAGGGACGTGGAAAGGGCCGCGATGATCAGTCCCAAACCGACCAACACCCCGCCCGCTGTGGCCACCCAGCGCGGCCCGATCTTGTCCTGCATCTTGCCGGCCGGCACCATCATCAGGGCGAAGACCAGACACGCGATGGAATAGGGCAAGGCCCTGTCGGCCTCGGTCCATCCCCACTCAGAGGGTATCCGCTTGGATATGACGCTCCAGCTGTAGAGCACACCCAAAGCCAGGTTGATGCCAGTGCCGGCGAACACCACCGGCCAACCCCTGTTCTTCGTCCCCTCTCCCATTGGAGCTCGACCCCCCTTCGCAGCCGCCGCTCGAACCGTAGTCATTTTGGAGGTCCGATCATCGCCCCTCAAAGCCTTCCGGCCACCAGCCTATCCACAACAGAGGGATCCGCCAGGGTGGTGGTGTCCCCCAGCTCACCGATGGCCCCCTCGGCGATCTTTCGCAGTATCCGCCGCATGATCTTGCCGCTGCGAGTCTTGGGAAGGGCATCGGCGAAGTGCAGCTTGTCGGGCGATGCAATGGGACCGATCTCCTTCCTGACGTGCTGGATCAGTTCCTTCCTGAGATCCTCCGTTGGATCCACCCCTTGCTTCACGGTCACGAATGCGTAGATCCCCTGGCCTTTCACGTCGTGCGGGAAGCCCACCACCGCCGCCTCTGCCACCTTGGGATGGGCCACCAAAGCGCTCTCGATCTCCGCGGTGCCCAGTCGGTGGCCAGAGACGTTGAGCACGTCGTCGACCCGGCCCATGAGCCAGAAGTATCCGTCCTCGTCCCTCCTGGCCCCGTCTCCGGTGAAATAAACCCCTGGGTACTGGACGAAATAAGTCTGCTTGAATCTCTCCGGGTCTCCGTAAACCCCGCGCATCAAGCCTGGCCAAGGCCTCCTGATGACCAGGTAGCCCCCCTCGTTGACCTCGGCCTCACTCCCGTCCTGCCGGATGACCGCTGGATCCACCCCGAAGAAGGGCAGGCTGGCCGAACCCGGCTTCTGCGGCATCGCCCCAGGCAGAGGGGTTATGAGTATCCCGCCTGTCTCGGTCTGCCACCAGGTGTCCACGATGGGGCACCGTTCCTTTCCGATCACCCTGTAGTACCAGAGCCAGGCCTCGGGGTTGATGGGCTCCCCCACGGTCCCGAGGAGCCTCAGGGAGCTCAGATCCCTCCTCTCGGGCCATTTCTCCCCGTCCCTCATCATGGCGCGGATGGCAGTGGGGGCGGTGTAGAGGATATTGACAGAGTACTTCTCCACCACCTCCCAAAAGCGGTCGGGCTCCGGATAGTTGGGGACCCCCTCGAACATGACAGAAGTGGCCCCGGAGGCCAACGGCCCGTAAAGGATGTAGCTGTGACCCGTGACCCAGCCGATATCCGCCGTGCACCAGAAGACGTCCTCGTCGCGATAGTCGAAGATAAACTGGAAGCTCATGGTGGTGTAGAGGAGGTAACCACCTGTAGTGTGAAGGACCCCTTTGGGCTTGCCAGTGCTCCCGCTGGTGTAAAGGATGAACAAGGGGTCCTCCGCGTCCATCACCTCCGGCTCGCACTTGGAAGGACTCTCTTTCATGAGTTCGTCCCACCAGTAGTCGCGCCCCTCCTTCATCGGGGCATCCTTGTCTATCCTCCTCACCACGATGCAGTGCTTGACATCCGGACAAGCCTCCATGGCCACGTCCGCGGTCTTCTTGCTCTCGAGGGTCCTGCCTGCCCGATAACCGTAGTTGCACGTGACCAGGGTCTCGGCCTTGGCATCGAGGATCCTGTCCCTGAGGGAGTCGGCGCTGAATCCACCGAAGACCACGCTGTGGACCGCGCCGATCCTAGCGCAAGCCAGCATGGCTATGGGCAGCTCCGGGATCATTGGAAGGTAAATGGTGACCCTGTCGCCCTTCTTCACCCCTAGCTTCTTCAGGACATTGGCGAACTTGCAGACTTCGCGATGCAGCTCCTGATAGGTGAAGGTCCTCGATTCCTCGAGGGGCTCTCCTTGCCATATGAGGGCAGCCTTGGTCCTCCTCCAGGTCTCGAGATGGCGATCCAGACAGTTGTAAGAGGCGTTCAACTTGCCGCCTCTGAAATAACGCAGATACACGTCATCTTTGAAGCTGTATTCCTCCACTGCGTCCCATCTCTTGTACCAATCCAGATACTGCCCGGCCATCTCGGCCCAGAATCCCTGAGGGTCTTCCATGGAGCGTCTGAAGAGCTTTTGGTACTCCTCCATGCTCTTCAGACGGGCCTTCTCCACGAAGTCCTTGGGGGAAGGGAAGACTCTTCTCTCTATGTACACAGAATCAACCCCTGCGGCTCTCTCCTGTGCCATGCGGTTTCTCCTTTCTCCTGGATGCTGATCTGCCCGGCAGCAGACTTTGGGGGCAAACAGTTCCTCCGCCTTATGCCCCTCATAACGGCCGGCCAACGCCTACGGTTCTCATCGAGATATGTCCCGTGGCCATGGTGCTCAACAGGTGGAACCACACGAACTGTAGCTTTCGCAACTCACAGCAGTAGAGGTCAGCAGTCGACTTCGCACGTGTTGGGCCACGGGACATACTCTGTCCATGTCTTCGCAAGGGCCATGCCAATGCCACCCGAGAAGGCGTAAATCGACTAACTGACGAGAATCAAAACCCTTCCTCTTTTCGCCACCTCCTTTCATTCGTGGTCCGACAAGCAAACCTGCCAGACTTTTTTACAGGGTGTCAAGGATCTTTTCGCGATGGTCCGGTTTTCCCTTTGAACTTCAAGAGACGACACCTTATAATGCGGCCATAGACGCTGCGTCGGCAAAGACCGGGAGCTGCACATCCATGGGCTGCCTCTTCTTAGGCTCAACCGGAGACCATGCAGGCCTGACACTCTTCACTTGGGCCCTCAGTCGAAGGCTCTTGGAAAAGGGACTGAGGGTCTCGTTTCTCAAGCCGTTTGCCACCCATCCCGTGGAGTCGGGGGGGGGCTGGACCGATCGTGACGCACTCTTTTTCAAGGAGGCGTTGGGTCTCCAGGCCCCCCTGGATACCATCTGTCCCTTCGTGTTGACAGGGACGTCCCGGATGGAGGAGAGTCCGGACCGGATCATAGATCAGATCGCCACAACGGTAAAGCGGATCTCTTCGGAGGTTGACCTCCTCTTGATCATGGGTTTCAAGGATGTCTTCTTCGACGATGTGTCACACCCGGTCTCTGACACCTCCATGGTCAACGCCCTTGGGGCCGATCTCCTCCTCCTGACCCGCTATCGGGAGGCCTCGACTGCCATCTACTCCATCCTCTCCATCTCCTCCCTCTTGCGGGAGAGGGTCAAGGGGATCGTCCTCAACCGCGTCCCGCCAGAGAAGATGGAACTCATCCGAAGCCAATTCATTCCCTTTCTGATCCAGAAGGGGGTCCCCATCTCCGCCTGTCTCCCCGAGGACCCCATCCTGGCATGCAGGAGCCTCAGGGAGGTCCTGGAGGTCGTGGAGGGGGAGTTGCTCCTGGGCGAGGAAAGGCTGGAACTCCCGGTGGCCGGGATGACCGTCGGATCCCTGGATCTGAACGGGGGGCTCGTGGTCTTCAAGCGGGTCTACAACAAGGTCGTCCTTGTGGGGCCTCGACCCTGCGAGACAGGCGTCGTGGAGGCCTCTGGAACCAGGTCGGTGGTGGGGATCCTCTTGACCTCTCACCGCATGCCCCCTCCTGTGATCATGGAATCGGCAAGGAGGGCCGGGATCGCCCTTGCCCTGGTCAAGGAGGACACATTTGCCACCCTGGACCAGTTGCAGAGGAGCGCCCCATCCCTGTCGCCCGCGGACCAAGGGAAGTTGCGCCGCTTCACCGAGCTACTGGACCAGGAAGAGGCCTTTGACAGACTCATCGCCTCCTTGGGGATATGCGCCCCCTAGTCTGTCGTGTGGCGAGACCCGCAGCAGGACGGCCGCCCAACCATCCCAGGCGAGCGAGAAGGGGGGAAGGGCCCCACGCGCGCCCAATGCCATACGGTGACGGCGAAGGCATGCCCTTGAACCTTCACCTTATGGTCTCCGCGATGAGGCTCAGGAGTCTAGAGGGGGAGATGGGCTTGCTCAGGAAGAGGTTCGCCCCTGCCTCCAGCCCTTGCGCCCTGTCTTCGTCTCTGCTCTTTGCTGTGAGGAAGACGACGGGGGTGTCCTTGTAGGGCTCTCTCTGCCGGATCTTCCTGCAGAGTTCGAAACCGTCCATCTCTGGCATCATGATGTCCAGGATCAATAGTTCGAACCCGTCCTTGTCCAGCATCTTCAGGGCCTCAGCGCCGCTGGTGATGGTTTGGACCTCGTACCCTTGAGGTTTGAGGAGTTCTTTGAGGGCTATGAGGACCAACTCGTCGTCGTCAACGATCAGAATCCGCTTGGCCATCTCTCTCTCCTTGTGGCGACCCCTTGATGGGTAGGATGACCCTGACCTCTGTTCCCACCCCTAGCTCGCTTTCGATCTCCAGACGTCCCCCATGATCCTCCACGATCTTGAAGCAGAGCGAAAGGCCGAGACCTGTCCCCCTCCCCACTGGCTTGGTGGTGAAGAAGGGCTCCATCACCTTGTCGAGGAGTTCCCTCGGGATCCCGACCCCGGTATCCTTTACCGAGGCCACGACCCATCGTTCGTTCCCCTCCACGGTAGCATAGGACGCGATGGTCAGGCCCTTGGGGCCTGATGCCGCATCGAGGGCGTCCCTGGCGTTGGAGATGAGGTTGAGGAATACCTGCTCGAGCTGGTTGGAGTCTCCGAGGACCTTTGGCAGTCCGTCGGAGAGCCTCCTCACCAGCGAGATGTTGTGCTCGATCAGCTGCTGGCCCATGATCAGGAGCGCGTTCTCGATGGGCCCGTTTATGTCGACCTCCTCGAACTCCCCCCTGCTCAGCCTGGAGAACTCCCGGAGATGGTCCACGATTCTTGCGATTCGATCGTTGCACTTTCGAATGATCTCGAGCCGATCCCTGTTGGGACCATCTTCCTTGAGGTCGTTCATGATCACGTACAATATGGTCTGTGACGCCATGATAGGGTTGTTCAATTCGTGTGCCACCGCAGCCACCAGCTCCCCCAAGGCCCTCATCTTGGAGGATTCCACGAGGTGGGCCTGGGTCTGCCTCAGCTCGGCCTCCAGCCGCTTTTGTTCGGTGATGTCCTTGAAGACCCCCACGGTCCCCATGACGTGCCCCTCCCCGTCTCGGAGGAGGGCAGCGGAGGTCATTATGGAGAGCACCTTTCCGTCTTTGCGTCTCACCTCCATCTCGTAGTTCTCGGTCCTCTCCCTCATCTTCAGGATCGCCATCACGTCCCTGGCCTCCTGGATGCCGCGCACGTAGCAGTACGAGATATGTCTCCCGAGCAATTCCTCCCTGTCGAACCCCAGCATCTCCTCCATCCCGCGGTTCAGATAGGTGATGTGACCCTTCATATCCGTGGCCACGATCCCGTCCACAGAGCTCTGCATGACGTTTTCCAGGAACTCCTTGGTCTCCCTCAGCTCTCTCTCCAGGGCCTTTCTCTGAGTCAGATCCCGGACGATCTCCACGAACCCAGTGACCTTTCCTGAGGGATCCTGGATGGCCGTCACCACGGAATGGGCAGGAAACGTGCTCCCATCTTTCCTGACTCGGTCCACCTCCAACTCGCAAAGCCCTTCCTTCCTGGTCCTCCTGGATATCTCCTCCTGTAACCCCCTTCTCCGGTCCTCCGCAAGGATCGTAACCCCGATGTTCTCCTTGCCCAGCACCTCCTCCTTCTTCCAACCGAAGACCCGCTCGGCCCCGGTGTTGAATTCCATGATGGTCCCGTAAAAATCCAGGGCCATGATGGCGTATTCCGTGGCGCTCTCCAGGATGCTGTTGAGGAAGCGCGAGAGGTCCCGGTACTTCTCCCTGGATTCTTGGAGCTCGCGCGTCCTCTCATCCACCATCCTCTGCAGGTTCGTCGTGTAATCCTGGATCTGTGCAGCCATGCGGTTGAAGGAATAACCGAGGATGCCGAACTCGTCGTCCCCCTTTATCTCCACCCGCTGCGAGAGGTCCCCATCGAGCATCCTGGTGGTCGCTCGAGTCAGTTCGAGCACTGGCCGAGTCAGGACGTTGGACAGCCCTATGGTGAGCCCGAAGACCATGGCCGTGCTCACCACGACAACTATGATGATGAAGCGCTCTGTCTCGTACAGGGACTGGTAGATCTCCTCCTCGTACGTCCCCGCCGCTATGATCCAGTCCCAGGGGCGGAAATATATGTACTTGGTGATCTTCTGCCTGGGCTTCGTCTCACCTAGCTCGGGGTTCATCCAGGGATAGCGGATGGTCCCCACCTGCTCATCGACCAGGCGTTGGGCTCCATCTATCATGGCCCGGATATACTCGAAGCCGCTCGTGTCCCTGGAATCCATGATGTTTTCGCCCTCTTTTGCGGGGTGGACCCTCAGGGTGCCGCTGCTGTCGATGGTATAGACATAGCCTGTCTTGCCGACCTTGATCCCCTTGATCTCGTTCTTGAGAGAAGTGGCGCTCTGCTCCTTCACCCCCACATACAGGGCACCGATCACCCCTCCCCCCCCGTCCACGATGGGCTCGTACGCCGCGATGTACCAGTCGTCCACCACGAAGGCCCTCCCGATGTAGCGTCTCTTCGCCAGGATGGCCTCGGTGACCGGGCTCTCTCGGGGGATCAAGGTGCCGACCGCCCTGCGCCCGTCCTTCCCGGTGACGTTGGTGGATATCCTCAGAAGACGGTCCCCTTCGATGAACTGAAATATGGTGCAAGTCCCACCGACCAGCAACTGGACCTCGTCCACTATGCAGGTGTCCTGCTGGAGTCGTATCCCTCCAACCTTCCACACCGGCACCTCCACGGACTCGACCTCGTGGCTGATCTGGTCGACCGCACTGAAGCGGACACGTTCCTCCTTCACCACCTCCACGTTTGGTCCGAACCGCTGAAATACATAGCGTGCCACCTTCAGGTCAGAGGAGACCTTCTGCTGGACCATCTCCTGCTGCGCCATGCACATGGAGTAGATGCTCCTCACCAGGTGCTCGAGGTCCTGCTCCGCTGCTTCCCTGAGGGCATCGTTGAAGCGCTTGGTGGATAACAAGGCAACCACCAAGAGGGGCAAGAAGACGAGAAAGAGGGTGATGCTGACGAGCTTTGTCCGGATCTTCCAATCGCTGAAGGGGCTCACGAGTCCTCTTGGTCTCTCGGGAGTGGAACGGTCGCCTTTCATGTGCCTCCCAAATTAGACCACAGACCCCGCCCTTCTGTAAAGATGGCCACCCTGGCTCAACCCCACTGACCGCTTGCTGGCCTTTCGTGAGGAGCAACGGCTTCCCCAGGGCCCAGTGAGTGATCTCCGCGGGATCTGCCACCCAGGTGAAAGACTGGCTCAAGCCATCTTGTAGCCCTCGGAAAACTCTGGATTCCGGGTCCAGCCGGGATGGCAAACAAGGGGATCCTCGCTGATGGCCGCCATCGCTCGGCCTCAAGACGAGTATGGCCGATGGAAGCGGCTGGGACGCATTCCCTGGCGATGCCCTTTGGTCAAGGGAGATCTAGATCCTCAGTAGACAGGATCTGGATATGTCACCATCCCCCTGGGTTTGTCCACCATACGGTACATCACAGGGGAGACCCACCCCTCGTCGAGCAACTCGTCCTCTACCTCCAGGAGGATCCCGTCGTGGATGGCCCAGCTTCGCCCTCGCACCGTGTTGGCCAGGCCGCGGTCTCGAAACGGCGTGCTTCCGTCGAGCCTCTCGTACAGGGCCCCATCGGGTTGAAAAAGCTCGTGGATCCTCTTCATCTGCGCGTACCTCGTGAAGTAGCTGAACCCGTGGCGCTCGTACGTTATGGCGTTGTGGTAGAAGAGGGCCTCCAGCCTCACGCTCTTGATCCCGAGGACCCGGCAGAAGAAATCCAGACACTGAATCACCTCGCCGGTCAATCTCATGCCCCTCCTGACCTGTCCAGGATAGAGCCCGGCCTTGAAGGCCCTCTCCTCCTCGACCAGGTTTCTGGTAGCCCAGCCGAAGAGCGTATCCCTGCCATGCTGGTCTATGTGGGTGAGGAACCGCTCTGCCTTGGGGTCGTTCACTATGATGAAATCCCAGTCGATCTGGGTGTAATCCGGAGTGTCGGACAGTTGAATGGAGAACACAGGGTCCTCGATCCCCGGCAGTTTGAGCTCCACCAGACAGGTCCTCTCGCCCCTTGGACAGAAGAAACGGACCACTTGCCTCCCTTGGTCGTCGCAGAAAGATAGCGGGTTTATGCCAAAGAGGTGATAAAGGCAAGGAGGGATCAAGAGGCGGAAGATGCCCTCTTTTTCTGCTTGCGAAAGCCGGCTTATGCGTTGAACCCATGACATGCAAAGGGGACCTCTTCGACCTCTCTTTAGACCATTTCGATGGATATGGCAAGCCGTCTTCCAGAGACCGGGACGTGGGCCGCCGGGGAGATGCAGGAGAAGATCGGGAAACGACGGGTCCAGATCGCCCTCGGTTGCCAGTCGTTTATGGCCGCGGGCGCGATTCGCTTGACATGGAAAAGGAGTCATGCTTCATTTAGCTCACAAGGTTCATTATCATCTCTTGGGATGCCCGATCTTGGACCTGGGACAAGGATGGCTCCTGTCATACGACTCTGCGGCCCCCGCGCTACATGCGCGGCTCGGGCGGTCAGCCCTTTTTGCGGGCTTTCTCCGAAAGGAGAGCGAAAGTGGAGACCATCACCATCACCTTGGACGGCGTGCCTATAAGCGGTCGGGCCGGGATGACCATCCTTGAGTTGGCCCGAGAGGTAGGCGTTCGCATCCCAACCCTCTGCCATGACCCTTGTCTTAAACCCTTCGGGGCCTGCCGCATCTGCGTGGTGGAGGACGAGTCCACCGGGCGTCTCTTGGCCTCGTGTGTGACCCCCATTGCCCCGAGGATGAGGATCCTGACCAGATCCGAGGCCGTGCTTGACACCCGCAGGGTGATCCTCAAGCTCATGATGGCCAATCACCCTGAGTCATGTCTGGTCTGTGACAAGGGCAATCAGTGCCAACTCAGGCAGTTGGCCGCGGAGATGGGTATCGGCATGGTGGACTACGACCGCATACCTTCCTACGCTGGGCTCAAAGACCTCAATCCTTTCATCGTGAGGGATCTCAGCAAATGCATTATGTGCGCCAAGTGCATCAGGGCGGATCACGAACTGGTGGTGGTGGGGGCCCTGGATTATCTCCACAGGGGGTTTCATGCCAGGCCTGCCACGCTAATGGACGGGCCTCTGGAGGGATCTGGTTGCACCTTTTGCGGGACCTGCGTCTCCATGTGCCCCACCGGGGCGTTGATGGAGAAGGACCTGCCTTACCGAGGGACGGTGGGCAAGAGGAGCGCCATTACCTGTTCTTTCTGCGGCTGCGGTTGCTCCTTGTGGGTGCACACCCTGCAAGGCCGCCTGGTGAAGGTCACCCCCAAGGTAGAGGACTCGGTGAACCGCGCCACCCTATGTGTCAGGGGGCATTACGGGAGCGACTACCTGATCCACCCGGAAAGGCTCAAGTCCCCGCTGATCCGGAGGGATGGGGAGTTGAGGCCTGCCTCGTGGGAAGAGGCCATGGAGGAGGTGACCCAGGCCCTGCGGAAGATCTCGGACTACAGCGGTCCGACCTCGGTGGGTCTGTTCGGCTCTGCCCAGTGTACCAACGAGGAGAATTACCTCCTCCAAAGACTGGCCCGCAAGTCCTTGGGCACCCCACATGTGGACAACGGGGCGAGATTCCATGCCATCTCCAGCGTCTTGGCCCTGAGATCCTCCCTCGGGATCGGGGCCACCACGAACTCGTTGGACGACCTGGAGAGTTCACAGGTGATCTTGATGGTCGGGGCCCATCCCACGGAATCTCACCCCGTGGCCGGCTACCACATCAAACGTTCGGTGCGTCATACCGGGGCCCGGCTCATAATGGTCAGTCCGTTCGAAGATGGCATGAGTCGGATGGCACACCTTTGGCTTCGCAACAGCCCGGGGAGCGAGCTCCCGGTCATCTGGGGGATCATGCGCTCGCTCTTGAGTGAGGGCCCGACGAGCAGAAACCTGTCCGAAGAGGTCCCGCAAGGACTGGAAGCGACAAAGGATTTTGCCATGGCGCTGGATCCTTCGGAGTTGGAGGCCCTATCTGGGGTGGAGATGGGAGCTTTGCGCGAGGCGGCCATGCTCCTGGGCTCCACCAGGCGTTGCGCCATCGTCTTCGGGCCTGGTATCTCCGAGTCCCCATATGCCTACGCCAAGGTCCAGGCCCTTTGTGCCCTCGGGCTCCTCCTGGGCTGTCTCGGGGTCGGGGGAGGGGGCATCTACGCCCTGGACAAAGGGGCCAACACCCAGGGGGCGTGCGACATGGGCACGGTACCCGAGTGGTTCCCAGGGTATCTAGCAGCTGACGACCCCTCCTCGGTGGCAACGTTCTCCAGCCTTTGGGGGAAGGCCGTGCCAGACGAGCCGGGATGGACCATCTGCCAGATGATCGAAGCCGCTGCCGCAGGAAGGCTCAAGGCACTCTATGTGCTGGGAGAGAACCCCGTTGCCGTGCTGCCGAGGAAGGCACAGGAGGCCCTCAGCCGTCTCGATCTCTTGGTGGTCCAGGACATCTTCCTCACGGACACGGCGAGGCTAGCCCACGTGGTCCTGCCAGGGGCCGGCTTCGCGGAGAAAGACGGGACCTACACGAGCCTGGAGCGCAGGATACAGAGGATAAGGCCTGCCATGGAGCCTCCGGGCGATGCCCGTGCTGACTGGTGGATCCTGGCCGAGATCTCCCGGAGGCTGGACGGAAGCCAGCAGTATGACTCGGCATCGGACATCATGAGAGAGATCAGCTCCGCTGTGCCTCCATATGGCGGGGTGGAGTATTCCAGGATGGACAAGGGTGGTCTCTTCTGGCCATGCCCCGACGGGCGTTCCCTCGGGGAGCCGACCCTTTACCGGGACGGCACGAAGGGATCACCCCTGCGCCCAAACATCGAAGACCTGCGTAGATCCATCCCCTTGCGCCAAAGGGAATTCCCCCTCCTTGCCGTGCGGGGGGAGACTCACTTTCATTTCCACGGCGCCACGCGCTCCGGCATGTCGGCGAGGCTCTCGGCGATCTTTCCCCAGAGCGAGGTCATTCTGAACCCCCAGGATCTTTCGGCCACCGGGGTCTCCCCAGGGGATCGGGTCCAGATGGTCTCCAGTTGCGGAAACGCCGGGGCGGTTGCGCGGGGCTCGGACGCTGTCCCCAAGGGCGTTGCGTGGGTCATCCCTGGCCCTGAAAACCCCTTGCGGGATCTGGTGCCGTGGAGTTGGGATCCTGTCACCAGGATGCCGCAGATGCATTTCGTATGTGTCAGGATCGAGCCGGCTGGATAAGGCACAGCGATCTGTGCGGCCGGCCCAACCAGGGATCCGCTCCGGCCACAGACCGCAAGAGAACGGGGGTGAAGCATGAGTCCCAACGAAGGCCCAGACCGATCCGCCTCGGCGGATTACATAGCCGCGGTCCTGGGGGCCACCAAGGGTTCCAGGGAAGAGCTCATCCCGGTGCTCCAGAAGGTGCAGAAGGGGTGCGGGTACGTCCCCCCTGAGTCCATCCCTAGCATTGCTCGGGCCTTGGGCCTATTCCCCACAGAGGTCCAAGGGGTGCTCACCTTCTATGCCCAGTTCTCCATGACGCCCAAAGGCCGCCACGTGGTCAAGGTCTGCAGAGGAACGGCGTGCCATGTAAGGGGAGGCAAGTCTATCCTCAGGGTGACCGAACAACACCTGGGCCTGGCGGACGGCCAGACCAGCGAGGACCTGAAGTTCAGCCTGGAGACCGTCGCGTGCCTCGGCACCTGCTTCCTGGCCCCGGTGATGATGGTGAACAGGGACTACTATGGAAAGCTCGTGCCTCCCCAGGTCCAATCCATCCTGCGGCAGTACGAGTAGCTCGGGCGCCGACGCGCCGCATAGGGGCCTGGGGGGTGAGTCTGCTATCGATGCAGATGTAGGACGAGAAAAGGGGGGACGATGGCCAAGCTGCACGACCTCAAGTCCCTGATGGGATATCGGGAACGAATTCGCCACCAGACCGATCCTTCCAGACCTTGCCTCCGCATCTGCATGACAGGCTGCCGGGCTTACGGGGCCGTGGAGATCCGCGACGCCATCTTGGAGCAGATCCGGGCCCGCAAGCTCGAAGGAGATGTGGAAGTGCGCGAGACCGGATGTCACGGGTTCTGCGCCAGGGCGCCAGTCATGGCGGTTGATCCCCAAGGATGGGTCTACCAGGAGGTCCGTCCGGAAGACGCCGCGGAGATCGTTGCGGAGACCCTGTTGGGGGGGAGGGTGGTGAACCGGCTCCTGTACGGGGACCCAAAGACAGGGGAGCGATTCCTCACCATGGATCAGATCCCCTTCTACAGGAGGCAACAAAGAAGGGTCCTGGACCTGTGCGGACGGGTTGATCCCAGGAGGATTCAGGACTACATCCTCCATGACGGTTATCTGGGCCTAGGAAAAGTCCTGCGCGACATGGGACCCGAACAGGTGATCGAGGAGGTGGAGCGATCCGGGCTGCGTGGTCGAGGTGGGGCAGGGTTCCCGACGGGAATGAAGTGGAGACTTACGCGCCAGTCCAAGGGAGAGGAGAAATATCTCATCTGTAACGCAGACGAGGGTGACCCTGGGGCCTTCATGGACAGGGCAGTCTTGGAAGGAAACCCCCACAGCGTGATCGAGGGC
>CAZOXN010000026.1:0-13690 GCA_964583655.1 uncultured Desulfarculaceae bacterium
CTCGCAAGGAGGTCCGTGCCCAGGCCCATGCGATCTGTGGGGCCGGCTGATGCAAGTCGTCTCCACAGGCTCTCCATGCATTCGCCTGACCATAACCCCACCCTTCGGCCGATCCCTCCACGCGAAGCACCCCTCTTATCAGGTCTCCATCCTCCCCTTGCCTGCTTCTGAGAACGCAGGTCGTGTCCCTCGCGAGTTCCTCATCACCATGGAAGATGTCTCCAGAGACCGCGCCCTGGAGATGCAGATCCTCCGCGCGAGCCGCCTCGCCTCCCTGGGGGAGTTGGCGACCGGGATAGTGCACGAGCTGACCCAACCGCTCAACACCATCTCGGCGCGCGCCCAGCTCCTGAGGCTGAGGCTGGAAAGGGAAAGGGGGCTCGAACCTGAGGCCCTGCATGAAACCCTCGGTGAGGTCGTGGAACAGGTCTTCCGCATCGCGGAGATCCTCCAGCACCTCAGGTCGTACGTGGCATCCGAGGCCGGGACCTCGGAGTTCAGCCCAGGGGATCTCCTGGAGAGCAGTCTCAAGCTCCTCAAGGCGCAGTTCAAGGCTTGGGGCATCTCTGTGTCTGTGCATGCTGCAGAGCCCCTGTTCAGGATCAGGGGCAGATTCAAGGACCTTCAACACGCCCTCACCAACATACTGCTAAACGCCAGGGACGCCCTCAAGGACCAAGGCCAGGGCGAAGCGGGAGGCCCTGGCAGGAAGGAGATTCGCATAGGGCTCCGCTCCTTCGTCCGCTCGCAAGCCCCGTTTGTCTGCATAGAGGTGGGGGACAACGGTCCCGGCATGCTGCCCCTCGTCCTGGAGAAGGCCTTCGACCCCTTGTTCAGCACCAAGTCGGGAGGCGAGGGCTCGGGCATGGGGCTTCCCATAGCCGCCTCTATCCTGCACGAACATGGGGGTTACATAGGGATCCAAAGCGAGCCCGGACGTGGCACCCGCGTCAGGCTGGAGATCCCCGCTGTGAGGGACAGCGAGTCCAACCCGTGACACGGAAGGCCGATGTTTGACGCGCGGGAGTGAAGGATCACCAGCAGCGAGTTTTTCCTGGAAGGCCTTGTCGACCCGTGAGCGTTGCCCATCCCTTTAGAACCATGGAGATGTCGGCCCGTGGGCTGAAGGAGTGACGTACCGGCCCTTTTCTGGGATCACAGCCTGCCTCTTTGCACTCTGGCACAGAACTTGCTTTTCCATCCGTGGGTCCCTCGGACCATGAATCCAGACCCGCAGGAGGATGCCCATGGAGATCGGCGTGTCTGTGCAGTGCACGGGCTCGGTCCTCTCGGACTGCCAGCGGATGGTGGAATCGTCAAACCTCGTCTCCACCTCCCCTTCCCCCCTGCTCGGCCACATACAGGTCCAGGAGCGAAGGATCCAAGAGCTCATCCATCGATTGAGCGGACCTCTGACGCTGCTCATGAACGCCTCCCAAGTCCGGAACCTCCCGAGACGCAGGCACAACCCCGCCCGACTCCTCAGACAGGTGCAGGAAGCCAGTCAGGAGATCCAGGAGGGGCTTCAGGCCCTGGAGACCGTGCTCTCCCCCGCTCGTCCTATCCGTCCATGGACAGAGGACCCATTGGCCCCCTTGCCCAAGGTCCTCTGGATCGAAGAGGAAGGCCTCCCCGAGCCCCTGGCGCAAGCGGCAGTCTCCGAGATGGAGCTCGACTTCGTGATCCACCATGTCGGGGACATGCCACAGGCAGTGGAGAGGCTCCGGTCCCACCCTTACGATCTCCTGCTCACCGGTTACCGGGTAAAAGGGGGCTGCGGTCTGGATCTCCTAAGGATCATGGAGGGGATCGGCGTCTGGGTTCCGTGTGTGATGCTCGTGGCCGAGGGCAGCGAGCGTCTAGCGGCAGAGTGCCTGGAGGCCGGCTGCCTCGGCTATGTCAACGGCGATATGCTCACCGAGCCTGGTCGGCTCAGGAGGACCATGAGACGGGCCGTGGAGGAAGGTGTTCGGCTGAAGGGCTGGGAGTCATCCATGAGAGAGGCTAGGACCCTCGCCATCACAGACGGGCTCACCACGCTCTACAACCGTTTCTTCATCGAGCAGCTCCTGGAGATGGAGGTCTGCCGATCCCGTCGTTACGGACAACCGTTCTGTGTGGCCCTGATGGACTTAGACGGATTCAAGGAGATCAATGACCGTTTTGGTCATTTCCGCGGCGATGCAGTGCTCAGGGACCTCTCCAGGCTGCTCAAGGGGCTCCTGCGTTCTTCGGACCATATCGGAAGGTTCGGGGGAGACGAGTTCCTCCTGGTCCTCCCCCAGGTCTCCCTGGCCGGCGCGGTCAAGCTGTGCGGAAGGATGATCGAGGAGGTCTCGCGCCACGGGGGCTTGGGTGGGCTCACCCAACGAAGGTTGACCCTGAGCGTGGGGCTTGCTTTCTGGAGCGGAGGCGATGGAGTGGAGTTCCCCCAACTCATTCAAGGGGCGGATCTCGCCTTGTACGAGGCCAAGCAGATGGGCAAGAACTGCATCAGTTACCGAGAGGTGCTCCCGAAGGACTCATCACCGGGACAGTCAGAAGACAGACGCCAAACAGATCCATCCCTTTCCGATCAAGACCGCCTCTCATCCATCTCCCTTGCCCAGCGCACGCCCTGTGTGACCGGAGGAACTCGCCAACCATGCCCCTCCCCTCAACATCCATGAGGGGCCTGAGAACCGGTCAAGTCCGGCCAAGCCGTGCCACCACTCATGGAGTGGTGACCCAAGGGAATAGGCTGCCCTTCACGAAATTGGGCCGGGCCCTAAAGTCTTCTCCCCCTCCGTCCGAAATCATGGATGAGAGGCGACCCATCCCGACTCCCCGGAGATAGGCCGCCTACGGCCATGCACGACCATGTGGCGGTCGCGCATATGGTTTACTACGCCATCGAGTACAGGACTGGGCTCCTGCAGAGGACGGTATTCGTCCTCAAGGGGGAGACGACTCTGGGGAGGGGAAAGGAGACCACCATCTCCCTCTCCGAGCCGGGTGTCTCCAGGGTCCACGCCCGGATCTTTCCTTCGAACGGCTCCTGGTTCGTCGAGGATATGGGGAGCACAAATGGCACCTTCGTCAACAACAAGCGGGTACGCCTCCACAGACTCTCTCCCCAGGACCGGATCCGCATAGGGACAGTACCGTTGCGTTTCGTGATCCTCACCTCCGACCAGGACAGTCCCCCTGGCGGAAACGGAAGGGGCCTGCTTCAAACCACATTGGATGCCAGCTCCCTGGGGGAGCAGGGCCCCAGGTCCATGCGCGACATCCAGGATCAGATGGACCTGGTCCAGACCTTCCTGGATGCCATGAGCCAAGGGGTGGCGATCTTGAACCAGAGGATGGAGGTCCTCTATTTCAACAGAGGGATCATCGAGTCGGAGGCCGCCCCCGACCCACTCGAACGACCGTTGCCCCTCTCGCGCCTCCTGGGGTGTCAGGACGGATGCCTGGAGAGGCCTCCCTCTTCAGAGATCCCGGAATGCGGTGTGTGCCCCCTGGTCCGCTCCATCGAAGAGGTGTTCACGGGCAGGGCCTCCACCGGAGAGATAGAGACATCTTGGCCCCCAGCGGGCCCCGCCGTGTGGGAGATCCGTTTCACCGTGAACTCTTTGCCCTACCTCCTCACAGGGGATCCGTTGTGTCTCCTCACATGGGAGGACGTCACCAGGCGCAAGGATGCGGAGCGGAGGCTGGAACAGGCCAATGCGGAGCTGGAGGAAACCAATCGAGGGCTGGCATCTTCCATCGAGAGGGCCAATAGGTTGGCCTTTCAGGCCGAGGCCGCAAGCCTGGCCAAGAGCGCCTTCCTCGCCCGCATGAGCCACGAAATCCGCACACCCATGAACGCCGTGATCGGATACACGGAGTTGCTGTTGGAGAGCGGGCTCCAGGGCGAGCAAGAGGAATACGCCAGGAACATCCACAGCAGCGGCCAGGCCTTGCTGGCGCTCATAGAGGACATCCTGGATTTCTCGAAGATCGAGGCTGGAGAGATGCGCCTCCAAAGGGTCTTGTTCGAGGTGCGGCCCCTGCTGGAGGATGTCTGCGACCTGATCAGGCCGAGGCTGAAAGGGAAAGCGGTCAACCTCCTGACATGGGTGGACGAAGAAGTCCCTGTGTGTCTCATGGGCGATCCCACCAGGACGCGCCAGGTGCTCTTGAACCTCCTGGGCAATGCCGCCAAGTTCACCGAGACCGGGGAGATCGGGGTCGACATAGCCGTCATGAGGCGCGAGGCGAGGAGGTTACAGCTGCTCTTCACGGTACGGGACACGGGGATCGGGATATCCGAAGACCAGCTCTCGGCGATCTTCGAGCCCTTCCGCCAGGCCGATGGATCCTTGACCCGAAGGCACGGAGGCACAGGCCTGGGCCTCGCCATCTCCAGGGAGATCGCGGGCCTCATGGGGGGGCAGCTATGGGCCCAGAGTCAACAGGGCGCGGGCAGCTCTTTCTTTTTCACTGCCTGGATGGAAGAGCCATCTCCAGGAGAGGCAAGGCCCGAGGGGCAGGGGACGTGCGGCATTGGACCCGCTTCCAAGGGCTCGGTGCAAGACGGGACCTCAGCACCCCAGGCCGCCCCGGCGCGTATCCTCCTGGTGGAGGACAATGCCGTAAACGCCCACCTGGCCCGCCTCATCCTCACCCGTTCAGGCCATCAAGTGGAAGTGGCCACCAACGGTGTCGAGGCCCTGCGTGTCTTCGAGTCCCATCCCGGGCGCTTCGATTTGATCCTCATGGATGTGGAGATGCCGGATATGGACGGCCTCGAGGCCACCAGGGAGCTGCGAGCCAGGGGCCACCGCGACATCCCTGTGGTGGCCATGACGGCTCACGCCCTCAAGGAGGACGAGACGCGCTGTCTCGAGGCAGGGATGGACGCCTATCTCACCAAGCCCATCAGAAGCGAGGCCCTCCTCCATGCAGTGAGGAAGTGGTCCAAGGAGGGCACTGAGTGACGACCCTCATCTCGAAGCAGTGCGAGGCCCTCGGACTGGCCCCCGAAGAGTTCCGGGGCTTCGTCTCGCTCTTCGTGGATGTCACCAGCACCGAAGTGCTCCGTCTCGAAGAGGCCTTGCGCAGGGGGGATATGGAGCAACTGAGGCAAGCCGCCCATTCCATCAAGGGCGCTGCGCTGAGCATGGATTTCCAGGAGATCGCCACTGTGGCCCGGAGGATCGAGACGAAAGGCAAGTCGGGAGAGAAAGACGGGATGGAAGCCGATATCCAGCTCCTCCGTTCTCATCTGTCGGCATTGCGGAAGAATTGGGAGCAAGGAAGTCCATGGGAGTGATGGCAGGGTCGGATGACTGGGCCGGTCCCAGTGGGGCGGTGTCATGAAGACAGTGCTCGTGGTGGACAACCAGGCCCTGATCCTCGAGTTCATGAAGCGGCTCGTCGAGGCAAGGGGCCACCGCGCCCTCACTGCCGCAAGCGGTCTCGAGGCCCTGGAGATCCTGGAGCGCGAGGATCCGGATGTGGCCTTCGTGGATCTCGTCATGCCACACATCGACGGGGCCAAACTGTGCGGATTGATCCGAGGCTCAGCACGGCACCGCCACACCCGCATCGTGGTCCTGTCGGCCATAGCCAGCGAGGACTCGGGCAACTTGCACTGGGTGGGCGCCGACTTCTACATCGCCAAGGGCCCCCTGCCGCAGATGGCCCGCCATGTGGAGGCTGTGCTGGAGTGGCCTCAGGATCAGCTGCCCCCTACAGGCATCCTCCTGGGGGCCGATGACCTCAACCCGAGGGAGATCACCTGCGAACTCCTCCACACCAAACGCCACCTGGAGCTCATCCTTGAGCGCATGTCCGAGGGTATCCTGGAGATGACCGCAGACGGCCGGATCGTCTTCGTGAACCCGGCTGCTATGGCACTCCTTGGGGCACCGGAAGAGGAGATCCTGGGGAAGAGACCAGCGGACATCCTGGATCCGGAGCAGGCGCGCAGTCTAGAGACCCTCTTGGCGGAAGCCCTCCTGCGAAAGACAGTGGTCAAAGGTCCGTCGCCGCTCCTCATGGGAGACTGCAGGGTCCACTCGGAGGTTTTCCCCCTTTCCGGGGATAGCGGTGGGGCCGTGGCCATCCTGGGAGACGTGACCGAGATTCACCGCACAGCGGAGTTGCTCTCTGTGATAACGGATGGAAACCCGATCCCCACGATGGTCATCGATCGGGGACATAGGGTAATCCTGTGGAACAGGGGGATGGAACTCCTCACCGGGGTTAAGAGGGAAGAGGTCTTGGGCCGGACGGGCAGCCCATCGATCCTTTGGGGTGAGGAGGGCATGCCGTTTCTGGCTGATCTGGTGCTGGAGATGGACGAGGCAGGGATCCACCACTGGTATGGCACTATGGGGGTTGCACCCCACCCGAGCTGGACCGAGGCCTACGAGGGCATGGCTCGCCTCCAGGTTGGCAGGCAACCCAGGGACGTCCATCTCATGGCGGCTCGCCTTCGGGACTCCAGGGGGGAGCTCGTGGGGGCCATCGAGACCCTGCAGGATGTCACAGAGCAGGAGGAGCTGAATCGTCAGCTTCAACACGCCCAGAAGATGCAGGCCGTGGGGACCCTGGCAGCGGGCATGGCGCACGAGTTCAACAACATACTCGCCGCCATACAGGGGTATGCGCAGCTCATGCACATCAGCACACCTCCTGACCATCCTGACGCAGAATACCTCAGGGAGATCCAGGCCAGTTGCCAGAGGGCGGCTGGCCTCATACGCAGGGTGCTCTCCTTCTCCCGCGTGGATCAGGGGGAAAGGATCCCCGTCAAGGTCAACCAGGTGGTGGAGGGCGTGACCCAGATCCTGCGCAGGACCATCCCCCCCAAGGTGGCCATAAGGCTCGCACTGGATCCTGGCCTCCCCTTCGTCCTCGGGGAATACACCCAGCTCGAACAGGTGCTCCTCAATCTGGGCGTGAACGCCTGGAATGCCATGCCTGAAGGGGGTGAAATCCTCATATCCACCAGGCTCGTCATCCTGACCGAGGACTTCAGGCGTGCGCATCCCTGGGCCCAGGAGGGACAGTACGTGGAGGTTGCAGTGGAGGACACCGGGGTCGGCATGACCCCTGAGATCTTGGAGCGGGCCTTCGAGCCGTTCTTCACTACCAAGGAGCCGGGAAAGGGAACCGGTCTCGGGCTTTCCATTGCGTATTCCATAGTCAAATCCCACAAGGGATACATCCTGGCGGAGAGCCCAGGGAGTTCAGGAAGAGGAAGCAGGATAACGGTCTTCCTCCCTGTCATGGAGGATATGGACGGGGGCCGGGCTTACGTGGGACCTCACCATGGGGCCGTGCCCTGGGGAAGCGGGGACCCGAGACGGACTCCGGACCGGGGGTCCTGCTAAAGCCGTGACCCCCTCCTGCCGAAGAGGAGTTAGGGCGGGTTTAAAGGTATCCTCGGGCCCGACAGTGGCGCTGCCAGGGCCTGGACAGGGCCGCGAGGCATCCCAGTGAGGACTTCTGGGGAGGTACGGGCTGTGCCGGCTTCTTGGGATCTTCCGTGTACCGCCAGGGACCCTGCCGAGAGGAGAGAGCACTTCAGGATCAGGTATCCTGCGAAGGAGCGACCTTTGTTGCTATGGGCCCAGAACGAATTCGAGATCATCGACATGTGCGAGGAAGCAGTGAAGTTTCGCTGCACCGCCTTCTCTTCCTTCTCGGTGGGGGATCTCCTGGAGGCAGGCATACGGTTCCGGAATGGGGAATCCATCCAGGTCAAGGGGGAGGTGCTTCGTGTCGACCAGGAGTCGGTCGTGATCGTAGTCGAGCCCGGAATCCCTTGCAGCATCATCGTCGGAGAGCAGAGGAGGCTCGCAAACAGGTACCTGGGATACAGGTGAGGCCACTCCCTTCCCCCCTGCCCCCTCCGGGCAGATCGCGGTGGGGTGTGCCTAGGTCTTGACATGGCCGGGTTACGGACTTAACCCGACGATCGAGAGAAACGCAGGACGCCATGAGCCAGCGTGTCGTCGGCATAGCGGAGATGCAGGTGAGCGCTGATCCTTCAGAGACCTTGGTGGCCTATTCCTTAGGGAGTTGCATAGGGCTTGCGATCTACGATCCGGAGGCCAGGGTGGGCGGGATCCTCCACTTCATGCTCCCGGACTCATCCTTGGACCCCCCCAAGGCCAGCGCCAAACCGGCCATGTTCGCCGACACCGGCATACCTCGCCTCTTCAGGGAGGCCCATGCCCTGGGACTCCGGAAGTGGCGTGCGCGCGTGGTCGTTGCAGGGGCAGCACAAATACTGGACGAATCCGGATACTTCAATGTCGGGAGACGGAACTGCGCAGCGGTCAGGAGGATCTTGTGGCGCAACAACGTCCTCATCGACACCGAGGATGTCGGAGGGCGCATGAACAGGACCCTATTCTTGGAGATAGGGACTGGAAGGACTTGGCTCAAGACGGCCGGAGTCCAGAGGTGGGAGGTATGAAGGATCTCGACTCAATCCTGGCGGCCGTGGACAGGGCCAGGCCATTCCCTGACGCAGTCCTCAAGGCCATGAGCCTCCTGGAAGAGCCTGATATCTCTGCATCCAAGGTGGTCGAGGTCATTCAGTACGATCCTGTGATCACCATGAGGGTCCTTCGTGTGTGCAATTCGGCAGCCATGGGGCTTCGTCAGAGGGTCGGCTCCGTCCAGAAGGCATTGATGATCCTCGGCAGCCAGAACATGATGCGGATCCTTGCCTCCTTCGGGGCCCTGGAATTGCTCTCCCCTGGACTCGACGGCTATGGCCTGGAGCGAGGTGAGATGTGGCGTCATGCGGTGGCCTGCGCCTCCATGACCCAGATCCTCCTCAGGGCCATGGACCAGCCGGAGGACCTGTCCATTTTCACCGGGGGGCTCCTCCACGATGTGGGCAAGATCGTCCTGGACGAATACGTGCGACGCCACGGGGACGAGATCGCCCGTCTGATCTACGCGATGGGGTGCTCTTCGCTGGAGGCCGAGGTAGATCTCATCGGCGTGGACCACGCCGAGGTGGGGGCCCTCCTGGCCGATCGATGGCGTCTCCCTTCGAGCATCACCACCATGATCCGCCGACATCATGAGGCGGTGCATCCATCTCGGGACCCCATGGCGGTGTGTCTGGTGCACCTATCCAACGTCCTTTGCCTGCAGATGGGGATCGGCACAGGGGGCCAGGGGATGGCGGTCCGGGCTGCCCCGGAACTGATCGAGGCCTTCGGTCTGACCCCGCGGCTCATGGACTCTTGGGCATCCTCTCTGTGGACCGAGTTGGACAGGGTGAAGGAGCTGTTGGATACCTCCTGGGAAGGGGATTGAGGGGGCGATGGGACTCCGGGCCTTGATCGTGGACCGTTCCGCGGTCATGCGATCCGTGATCAAGAAAGTCCTCGTGATCATTGGCACAGACCCCTCGGAATGTCTGGAGGCCGCTGACGCACGCCAGGCCTTGAATCTACTGGCCAAAGGACAGGTTGACGTCATCTTCACTGACATGCACCTCCCCATGCCGGACGGGATGGGATTTCTGGCCAGGCTGGGTGAGCAGGAGATCCTGGAGAGGATCCCGGTGATACTCGTCACGGCAGAGGGGCGGCAGGAGGCCTTGCAGAGGGCCCTCGCCCTGGGGGTCAGGGCACATGTGAGGAAGCCGTTTCGCCCGGAGGCGATTCGCGCGGTTCTGAGACAGGTGCTGGGGGATTCGGATGGCAACGGTGCAGTCCAGGGCCTTGATGGATGCGATTTCTGATGTGCTGGAGACCATGTGCTTTTCTTGCCCTGTCCCCTTGGGCCTGAGGGATCACTCCATCGAGGCGGAGGAGCTCCTGATAGCCGCCGTAGGCCTCGAGGGCTCAAGAGATGGCGGACTCAGGGTGGCCATCTCCAGGGCCCTCGCATCCGTACTGACGGCCTCCTTCCTGGGCCGCGCGGAGGC
Source organism: uncultured Desulfarculaceae bacterium (assembly GCA_964583655.1). Lineage (GTDB taxonomy): Bacteria > Desulfobacterota > Desulfocorpusculales > Desulfocorpusculum > Desulfocorpusculum > CAZOXN01. Next base: position 9,932 of record CAZOXN010000026.1, read on the forward strand.
GGAGCTGACCCCTGAGGAATCACGGGACGCCTTCTTGGAGGTCACCCGCATGGTCGCGTGGGGCTTTCTCCAAAGGATCGACCCGACCTCGTCAATTCGCGTGGGTGACCCCCGCATACTGGATCGTGGCGAGGCCGACGGTACATCAAGGTGCGTGGCCATGGACGTGGATGGTCACAGGGTCCTGGGATGGGTCTTCTGGGGACCTGAGACAAGAGACGAGGGGTGACCCAATGGAGCCTACTCATGGTTACGAAGATCCTGGTTTCCCCCAGGTGCGAGATGATCCCGATGCTGAGATCATCCAGGGCATCACCCACTTCATCGACCAACTCCCTTCCTTGCCCGTGGTGGTTCAGAGGATACTTCACATCCTCCAGCGAGATGAGGCCACTACCAGGGAGGTGGCCGAGGTCATCAACCTGGACCCTGCACTGGCCGCTAGGCTCCTCAAATTGGCGAACTCGGCCCTCTATGCACTGCAGGACCCGGTCACCACTGTCCATCACGCCGTGACCATAACCGGTTTCACGGAGGTGAGGAACTTGGCCCTCGGCATCAAACTCATGGAGAGCTTTCCCGAAGCGGACACAGAGGTGCTCGACCGCACCATGTACTGGGAACACAGCCTGGCCTGCGCCATATGCGCCAAGGGCATAGCGCGGGCGGTCTCTCCGGCCACGGCAGAGGAGGCCTTCCTCGGGGGATTGCTTCACGACATGGGAAAGCTGGTTCTGAGCGTCTACTTCGGCGACCAATGGCGGGAGGCCCTCGAGGCCGCCGAGGCCCAGGGCCGCTCTCCCCTCGAGGTCGAGGCGGAGATCATCGGTGCCCCCCACACAGTGGTGGGCCAGATGCTGGCCCACCACTGGAGACTGCCGCGCCTCCATTTGATGGCCATAGGACATCACCACGGGCTTCCGCCGGCCAGGGACATGTCCAAGGAAGAGAGGCTCCATTGCGCCACAGTAGCGGCCGCTGACAATATGGTGCGCTGGATGGATCTGGGATCGAGCGGGTACACCCCCCTCTCGCCGCTGCCAGAGGAGTTCTCGGTGCTTCTGGGATTGGACGAGGCACGCACAGAGGGCCTCCTGCTCACCACCGCACGGACCTTGTCAGAGTGGAAGAGCGTCTTCGGATTGAGGGAGGATCGTGGGAGGATGCGGGCGTGGTGCCATCCCAGTCCCGAGGCCTCGACCCGCGTCCCTCGCCTCTGGGTCATAGGGCCAGCCGAGGGGCCGAGTCCTTCCGTGCGCGCCGTGCTCGCGGCCATGGGTCACGAGGTGCACGCCTCCCACTGGGGCGAAGGCTTGTTGAGGTTGGCCGGACAGGTGGAACAAGACGCCATCCTGATGGACTTCCGGGGGCTCAGGGTCGCCACCGAGGGTCTGACCTCCTTCTTGCGGGCCATGAGATCGCGTTCGCCCGCGCCGATCCTCTTGATCCATTCGGGTCAGGTGCATTTCTCCCCACCGGGGCTTGGCCCTGGGGTCGACACCATGGGGTCCCCCCCGAGCGCCGGACGCCTCAACGACTGGCTAAGCCAGGTTCTTGCCGCTGCATGACAACAGGCGAGCGGAGAACAGCCGGTTGCATGTAGCCCGTTGGTTGCACAAGGATGAGAGGAGGGCAGGACCGTGCAGGATGCGAGCGACGCTAGAGCTCAATCCCACGCGCCCCAGGATGTGGGCCAGCATGGGGGCAGAATTGCACGTTCCAGTCATCACGAGGAACCGTTGGGCTTCTCATCCGAGGCCAGCCTCTTCGCCCAGTCAGGCAGCACGGCCCTGAATCCCTGCACCACCATGGGGTCGAACTGGGTCCCTTGGTTCTTCAAGATCTCTTCCACCCCTTTTTCCAAGGACATGCGCGGGCGATAAGGGCGGTCCGAGGTCATGGCGTCGAAGGCGTCCGCCACCGTGATGATCCTGGCCAGGAGCGGGATCTCCTCCCCTCCGAGGCCATCCGGGTAGCCCTTGCCGTCCCACCGCTCGTGGTGGTGCCGGATGACCGCTCTCTCCTCGGGCAGAAACCCGATAGGCCTGATGATCTCCTCCCCGATGACCGGATGGGCCTTGATCTGTTCGAACTCCTCGTCGGTGAGACGGTCCTTTTTGAGCAGGACAGAGTCCTTGACCCCCAGCTTGCCCAGGTCGTGGAGATAGCCAGCCACACGCACTGTGTCCACCTGTTCCGGCGTGCACTCAAGCTGTGTCGCGATGAGCACCGCGAGGTCCGTGACGCGTTGCGAGTGTTGTTTGGTATAGGGGTCCCTCGCCTCGATGGTCGAGACCAAGGACCTCAGGGTGGACATGAGCACCTCGTAGAGGCTCTCGTACAGGAACTTGTTCTCGAGGCCGAGGGATGCCCGCTTGGCGAGCTCGGAGAGACAAGAGAGGTCCTGCTGGTCGAAGTCCCCTCCTCGGGCCTTTCCCCAGACGCAAAGGAGCCCCATCACCTCCCCTTTGATGAGCAGAGGGACAGCCACGCGAGAGGCGGAGCTGCGTTGGGCCGTGACCCAGACCGAAGAAGGATCGCTCGGCTTCCACCTGGCCCGCTGCATCAGGGGCATCCTGCGCCTGAGGACCTGGGTGAGGAAACCTGCATCCATGGCATCCCCCCCCTCCTCGCTCGCCTCTGCCTCGGGGTGCCGAAAGAGGGTGCGAAAGGAGTCCCCGTTCCCGCTCGGGACGATGAAGGAGACAGTGCCCGCCTCTGTGGCCTCCCTGGCCTCCTTGATCATGGCGCGCAGTATGGCATCTCGGTTCAGTGGGAACGCCGCAATGGTCTCCCCCAGCGAGCAGAGCCCTGTCATCTGTTTGACCTTCCGGTGCAGCTTCTCGTTGAGCTCCTCTATGGCCCGCTTCCTGTGTATCTCCTCCTTGAGATGGTGGTTCTCCCTGAGGAGTCGTCCCTCTCTCAAGGCCTTCTCAATCACGACCTGCACCTGTTCCAGGCGGAAAGGTTTGGTCAGGAAGTCAGAGGCACCCTCCTTCATGGCGCTTATCGCCACATCGAGGGAGGGATACCCGGTGACGAGTACCACGGCTATGGCAGGGTCGATCTCCTTGATCCGCTTGAGCAAGGCAACCCCGTCCATCCCAGGCATGCGGATGTCGGTTACCACCACCTCCGGGTTGCAGCGAGCCAGCACCGAGAGGGCCTCCTCACCGTCGTTGGCCTCCATGACGGAGAGATGAAGGGCCCTTTGAGCGACCCCACCGAGCACCTTGCGGATCGCTGGCTCGTCGTCTACGATGAGGATGTTCCCTTGGGCATTCAATGGTGAACCCCTTCCCCCTACCCCAGCCCCCTGGTCTGGATCATCCTTTGGCTGAGACGGATGTACTGCTCCGCGGAGATGGCCCCATCCTCCTTGAGCTGGCGCAGGAGCGAGAGATCCTCATGGAGACCCCGTCCCGGGTCCCACTGCTGGTATGAAGATGAAGCCTCGTGGGGCGTGAGGGTGTTGGCAAGGACCCTGAGATTCGCGGGGGAGTCGAGGACATCCCTGGTCTCGAGTCCGCATCTGACCCGTGCAAGGGCTGCCATCAGTCCCTGGCATTCCAGGGAGAGCCTGTCCCTCTCGTCTCTCAGGCGCAGATGTTCCTCGGCCCTTTCCACGGCGAAGCCCATCTCCTCCAACAGGAAGGGCTTGGTCTTGTAATCGAAGGCGCCCTTTCTCATGGCATTCACAGCCGTGTCCATGGTCCCGTAACCGCTCATGACGATGACCAGAAGCTGGCTGTCCATCTC